>CBFGPJ010000273.1:0-5006 GCA_965650615.1 uncultured Fluviicola sp.
CTATCTAAATACAGGTTCATACTATGTAGAATAATTCTAAATAGCAAAGTTGCCTAGTAAATCAAGATCGCACAATACCATAAATATGGTAATTCCGAATTAACGAGGATCATGGCAAGAAAAAATTTGATAATAAAAGGCACTTCGACTACGCTCAGTGACCTTTTAAGTCTTATATTCAACGGTGACTGAGCGTAGTCGAAGGCACAGTTGAATCAGGAATTATCGTTGTTTTATATGTCCTTTCTTTCCTTGTGGAATCCGGAGTATCCAATCATAATACCCAATAAAATGGGAATCAAAGTAGCCTTTGTGTTTGTATGAATTGGCAGGGATGTAGATACGTTGTTCGGAAGTTAATCCTTTTACAGCAGCCTGTGGAGCAACTCCGTCCTGCAAGCATGGCGCATCCTGGTTAACGGAATTCAAATTACTGCCGTATTGCCAGATTTGTTTCCATTCTTTTGAATAGACGGTTCCGGCTGCTGCATTTTCAGGGGCGAGAATATAATAAGCTCCAAAATTTATTTTGCCCCGCAATTGTTCAATCATTCCCTGTGCATAGGCAAATCCCATGCTGTGAACAACCAGGTATAGCGTATCGTTTTTAGACGAATTCGGCAATTCGTTGAGCATTTGGTATAAATTCCGCCCTGCAATTCTTCCACTATTAGAACGAATGGCAAATCCCCTTTTATTGGATTTTGTTGCCAGCAAGCTGTAAGTCCTGGCTTTTTTAGAGCCGAAAATTTTGAAGCCAACGGTATTTGTCGAATAGCATGTATGAATTTTCGGATTACGGCATCTTTTCGGATAAACTCCGGAATTGGTACTGAAATTCAATAAACTTCGGTGGTTGGAAGTTGAAACGGAATGATGTCCATCTGCATAGTAATACTCCGTGGGATTGATTCTCAACCGGAAGGTATCGTCAATCTGTTTCCAAGGATGCCAGTAATTGTAACGGTCTTCTGCGAATAATCGATTGAGTGAATTGGGAAATTCCAATCCGTTACTCCGAATACCTTCAAAGTTCTCTTCGAAGGTACTTCCCAGGGAAGTTGGCCGGTATCCGTTCACAAAAATCAACACACGTTTTGGCGGATCTTCTAATGTCAACTTGGAAGTCAGATCTACACCCAGGTGATTGTAAACCTGGTCTCTGAGCCATTTTCCTTTGGCTGAATAGATTTTGACTACAACATAATGGCTTTTTGCTGCGATCGGCTCTTCCAGCAAGGAGGTTTTTAAGGAATCTGAATTGGCGATCAAACGCAATTTTACAGGAATGTTCTCCCTGGAGACATTCATTTTAAAGTAGAGCACTTTCTTGCGTTCATACAGGAAATAATTCTTATTGCGTTTGATGATCAATTCTGAGCCAATATTTTCTTCTTCCAGTTTATTCGGATGCGTGTTATCAAATAAAAGATCAAGTACTTTCTTCTCCTCTAACCCGGAGTAGGATTTTATTACTCCATCCGTGACTTCAAACCAGGAATACCCCAAATCAACTGCTTTAATTAAGACATAAGAAAGTACCAGCATTCCGATCCATTGAATTAACCTGGAAAGAAAAGAAACCAAACGGGGCTTTTTCATTCGTGCCCTCACCCACGCCCTTAACTTCCTGAAACCATAGATAAATCCGGCAATTGAAACTAAAACACTCAGTATATGCAAGGTGTTAAATGGTTTTGACCGGATGCGAAACAATGTTTTGTATAATAGGTTATCGATCTGAAGGTGGTACGAATAAGTATTCTTTTTGATCGGGCGAATGACAGAAGCCAAAAAACTTTTGTTTTTGAGTACAATGGTCCCGTCTTTTGCCTGTTCGAAGAAATAATATGCGATCAGCCCATTGTTCGTGACCACTTCTTCATAATCATCAATAATTGAATAAATGCGGGGATTTTTATTAATCCGGATCCATTCTTCGTTATCCAAACTCCAGGTTTCCAGATCTCTTTGTCTTGCTTCAATTGCTTCGATATTGGCAAAACCATCCAGATACTCATTTGCCATTTCATATGACAATTTCCTTGAATCATTTTTCACCAAAAAACCCAGGGATTTGTTTTTCACCATATACCCTTTTAGTTGAGGGTTCACAAATTGGGGAATTACAAAAAAAAGAAGCGTATTGGTGGTTTTATCTTTATAACTATTCTTGTATATATCCCGGACATGACGCATTTGGTCGGTGTATTTCAACCGATCAGAACCCGGGTTCTCAAAATATCCGGTCATTTCAAGTGCATCATTTTGAAATACCGGATCTACTGTTACTTCAAAACGAACATTTGCCGGAGCAAAGAAGTCATTCAACTCATTCTCCAGGCTATCGCGATTGATCCGGGCTTTCAACAAGGGAACTACCCGGACTTTTTGTATTATAAGCGGCAATACGGAAACATGTAAAGTGGATACGGTTGTTCCCCTGAATTTGGAAACAAGGTCGTAATCTTTGTTTGAAGCCGGCAAAAAGATCCGTTGTTTGATCTCACCTATCCGCGTACTTGCAATGCGGGTTCCACGAATGTAAAATTCAATCGAATCAATTGAAGGGAATTTCAGGCGATTGATCTTAAAGTCTACGACATCTGTTTGAGCTTTTCCCACAGATTTGAATACCTCCACATCGAATTCGTCTTTGCCTGTTTTCTTCAGACGCTCAAAAAAACCAAAACGCTGATTGTGATTCTTTACAAAACGGCCGGATTCAATAGGTAAATGATCAAGCGAGTCTTTTCGTTCCTGTGATAAACCGCAGAAACGCGTTAAAAAAAATAAAGTAAAAAGAAACAGACTCTTTGGAAGCATGATCCTTATATTGAAGTCTTTCCAAGCCAACGCAATACGTTATCACACCAAATTGCGTCTGATTCTTTTTGGTCCAAAATTCCTACTTCAACAGCAAAGTCAATTACTCTTCCCGGATAGGAATTCGCTACACCTTCCATTTCACCCAATGGATACGGATCATCCAAACCAGAAACAATCTGAGAAGATCCAACCCGGATTTTCAGCAATTGCAGTGTGTATGAATCATGAACAAGCGTATCGAAAAACAGGTTCGGATGTCCCAGACTCGCACGTGGATCCCGAGCTTCGGTAAACAAATCCGGGCGGCCATCAAAACCTTGCAGCCTTCTTCCGTAATTTGCTTGTCCTAACATACAACCATGAGCAAAACAGGTGCGAATGTCCGGATACTTATTCACAAAGTCTTTCAGTGCGTACATGTGCAGGGTGTCTGCAGTTTGGGCCATCATCCAAACCAGGTGAAAGCGCCAGTACATATCTTTCAGGGCAACCATCTTTTCTCCGTCATACGGATGAATTTCAATAGCCAGTTTGTATTCGTTCGCCAATTCAAATAATGGTAAGGTTGAATCATCCACTACCGAAAGCCATTCATTGTCCTTATTTAAAAAATGTGTCGGGAGACACAATAAGTTCATGTTCAGATCTTCCACACAGCGACGAACTTCATTCAAAGCATCGTCCATATAAAGTGGTTGTACGACAAACCCGCTCGTAAACTTATCAGGCCG
The DNA here is from genome assembly GCA_965650615.1 of uncultured Fluviicola sp. Classification (GTDB taxonomy): domain Bacteria; phylum Bacteroidota; class Bacteroidia; order Flavobacteriales_D; family Crocinitomicaceae; genus Fluviicola. Next base: position 3,561 of record CBFGPJ010000273.1, read on the forward strand.
GCGTTCCTGCACGCTTGCATTGAAATCATTTTGCCATCGGATCGCATCAAATGCATCTTGCTTCTGCCAACCGTTGCAATAAACCTGGGATAGGTTCAACATCACTCCATGATCGATGCTATGTCTTTCCATCCACTCGATTTTCTCATCGAAAAAGAAACTTGGATCGGTAATCGGTCTCGCCCAGTCGTCTTGTCTCATGAATTTTTTATCATCATCTATCCAAAACAACTTTTTCTCACGCATGAATTTCGGAATTTCCGAAGGTTCAGGCAATATGTGTCCGTGGCCATTGATCTTTAATTTCTGCATGCTCGATTAAATCTTTATATCAAATTTAGGAAAAAATGTAGGGGCGAAAAATTTTTCGCCCCTACATTGCCTATTTAAAAAAGGGGCACGATTAATCGCGCCCCTTTTTTATGTTCAATTAAATTATTTACTGATCACGATCTGGTGATATTTTATTCCGAATTCACCCTGAATTTGTAAGGTATAATGCCCGTTGGCATAAGCTGACAGATCTATCGTTTTCACAGATTCGAACTGATCGATTTCCATGTCAAAAATCAATTTCCCTTGTGCATCCACCATTTTCAGGTTTGAATATGGTACATCCGAAGTGATCTCAATTTTACCGACAGAAGGATTCGGATAAACTGACATATTCCATTGTTCATTTTCTTTCACTGATAAACAAGGGTCAACAATGATCGTACTTTGCGCAGTCCCTGAACAACCATTCGCATCAGAATAAGTATAAGTGATCGGGAAACTTCCTGCACCGCTTGCAGCAGGATCAAAACTTCCGGATGAAACCCCTGTCCCGGAATATGTTCCGCCCGAAGGTGATCCACCTGTAAGAACAAATGCGGGATTATAGGTACAAACCTGACCCAAATCTGCAAAAGCAACCGTTGGATTCGGATTCACAGTCACGACTACCTGGTCTGTTAACTGACAACCATTTCCATCCGTTCCTGTCAAAGTATAGGTTACCGTAGTTGAAGGGACGAAAGAAACGCCATCCTGAACACCATTGCTCCAGCCCAAAGTCGGAGAACCTGTTGAAACGCCTGTCAAAGTAACAGAAGTACCTGAACAAACAGCCTGATCATTTCCAGCATCTACGCTAAATGGTGCAGCATCGGTAATCGTTATTGGATTTGAAGTGGAAGTACATCCTGCACTTGTAACCTGAACAGTATACGTTCCGGCAGAAGTCACTGAAATACTTGATGCTGTTGAAGCAGTTGACCAGGTATTTCCTGAAGTATAAGAAGAGGTCAACGTAACGGTTCCTCCCGGACATAAGATCATGGAACTTGAAGTAATTACAGGAGGTGTCGGTGCTCCGGGATCAGTTAAACTTCCCGTAACAGTATTTGATTCACAACCTGCGCCACTCGTCAGAACAATAGTATAAGATCCTGCTCCCAGGTTCGG
>CBFGPJ010000274.1:0-5006 GCA_965650615.1 uncultured Fluviicola sp.
AACAAATTTAGTGAACTAAAAGCAAAAAATGCACTTATGAGTTCTGTAAATGTAAACAGCTATAGTTACCATAGTAAAGGGAAGATCCGTCTCGGCGGACTCTTATCCCAAAGAATTGTTACAAAAAGAAAAATCCCGCCTATCAGTTGATAAAACGGGATTTTCTATGTTTCAGTTTAATATTTTATTGACAAGCCCAGGACTCACCGTTATTTACATCAATCGGGTTATCACTGCAGAACAATAACAATCCTGTAATCGGTCCGCTGCACAATTCTTTCAATGATAAATAATCCAATGCACGTTGGTTCGGTAACGACGGATTGAATTTAGCTTTATCCTGCTTGTTTGTCATTCGGGAAGAGAATAACCCGATAACCGGCCCACCATCTGATCGTGACAAATTGGTAAACGTAGGTTTATTTTGTGCCAGCGAAGAGCTCGGTTGGTTTACCAGGATATATTTACTCAAATCTTCCGAACCTCCTGTCATAAGTAAGCGTATGGAGGTCATCTCACGTTTGGTAATCGTTGGATCATTGGTACAATTTTGTTTTACCAATGTATAGAATGTTTCCCCCCCTGCAACAAAACTAGCTGTAGAACCTGAAATTTCATCCCCGTTCAACTCTCCAACTTTCCAGATGAATGATTTTTGTACAGGAACACCGTTAAAATACTCGTTGAAAAAGAATTGGATACGTGCGTCGATCACTTTTGCATTTCCGGTATTTGCTTTCAAACTTAGGGAGTTATATTGTTTAATACCGTTTACTGTTTTAACAAATGAAAAAGCTCCCGCTGCTGAAGGTTGCGTAATAGCCATGCTTCCTACCAGTTGAGTTTCACCGTTCACAACAATTTGTCCTCCGTTGATAGTTGCTGTTAATCGGTAAGTTGCCTCGTCTTTTAATGCAACATTTAAGTTCGCATCTCCGACAGCCGGTGGGTTTGCTATATTGAAACTTTCCGTTTTGAAATAATAGACTTTTTGGTTCGGGCTATAGAAAGCACCCGGAACTTTGTTGGTTAATACAGTATCTTGCAAAGTCCACGTTCTTACTTTTGTAAAAACGTTATTAGGAGGTAAAGCTGCCCATTCTTCTATTTTGATCTCTACATCCTGGTAATAATTTGAATCTTCAATTAGAGCAACCTCCAATGCGTTGTTTGATCCTCCGAAAGTGCGGGTGAGTTTTACGTAATGTAAGGAGTCGTTTTTATCCAATAATCCAAATAGAACAGGAGTTTCTACGTGGTCTCCGGCAAAATCGATATCGTCTTCACATGAAACGATCAATACCAAAGAAGCCAGAATGAAGGAAAAAAGTGAAAATTGGAGAAATTTCATAGTATATACAATTTGTCTCAAAAGTACAATTTAAATTGATAGTATAAAACGATTAAAATCAACAGAAGCTACTGTTAAATCAATCTTTTACACGATTGAATCTCATGGCTCTAAGCATCCAGTTGGGTAAAAACGCTCCCGGCTTTTTATTCTTCAGGTGAATATACCAGCCCAGTTTTTTCATGACCGGAACCTTATGCGTTTCAACAAATTCGATCCAGGTGCCATCCGGATCTTCAATGTAACTGAATCTTCCGCCTGCTTCTCCCATGTCGAATGTTTTTCCGGAATCCACAGTGAATGGGAAGCCTAATTGTTCACATTCTTTTTGTAAATCGTCCATTCCCTGAACATCGAAACACAAATGAATGAATCCCCAGTCTCCCCAGAAGCGGTCTTTGAAAATGGATTTGGAATCCGTACGATCAACTGCCTGAATTAATTCAATCTGTGTAGGACCAAGTAATTTGGCAAAAGGCCCTTTTCGATCTTCCGAATGTTGCAACAGCACTCTTCTGACTTTATGATTTCCGTTCGGAACCTGGTTGAAAGCATCGAAAGTATCTGTTATATCATAAACGATTTGGTCGTATCCTAAAATAGTTTGGTAAAGCGGTAATGCTTTTTCAATTGAACTTACGCCAATCATTGTACCGGCAACTCCACCCGTTTTTCCTTCAAATTTGGTGTCCATGAACCACCCGGACCCTTCTACGATGTCAAATAAATTTCCGTTCGGATCTTCTACCAGGAAGTGATAACTTCCGTTAGGAAGTTGCTGAGGCTCAGATAATACTTTCGCACCTTTCTTTACAAGGAATGCATGTGTTGCTTTTACATCTTTGGATTTGATCCGGCAGGCGTACAGACCGAAATCACCCAGAATGATCGGTTCTTTGCTTTTTTCTGTCGGGCGGGAAGTAAACTGCCAGATCTCGAATCCACCACCACTTTCCATGGAAAGAGCAAGTGTGGCGGTTCTGGAATGAACAACTCCACCGGTATAGCGTGTCATCAAAGGAGCTTCAGCCGCCTCTTCAAAAATTCGTACATCCACACCGAAGTGTTCTCTATACCAACGCCAAATCGATTGAACATCAGGAACACCGATTCCCATTTGCTGAATACCACAGATGATTTTTGCCATTTTTTGCTTTTTTGCATTCTGACAATATAGTCAGAGATTGAATTTGGTGCGAAGTTAACAGAAAGTGAGAATTCTGAAGGTAAAATTGAAAAGTTAATGAGCCTTTGTCGCTTCGGGTTATTTTTCTGAAATGAAGTGAAAGGAAATAGTATCGGGAACAACATGCGGAATACTCGATCTGACAGTAATTCGATTCTTATTCCTTGTACTTTTTAATTGTCCATTTTCAATTAGCGGAATGCCCGTTCATTAAAAATGATAAAACCATAGGTAAATTGGAAGGCCAATGGATTTTTTTGCTTCGGGAAATAATTCAATGAAGCTCTGATTGGACCTAAAGGCGAATGATAAATTGCGGATAATGAAGCTACCTGGGATTCCCCTTTAAATGGTTTTGAATACCCGAAAGTACCATCATCATTGTTGGCAATAGAAATAAATGGCTGGTACCAATATCCATCCACCCGGATATCTATGTTCTTTCGGAGTGAAAAAATAATATTCAATCCACCTCCGATATACTGTGGGGAACGGTATTCAGCGAAAAAATAAGTTTGCAGGTCAGGCAGAGGTTGGAAGGCATTCATGTTCAACAGCGTTGCCGTATAGTTCTTCAGTAAGGAAAGATTGGTAATACTTGCCAATCCGTGAATACCGAAAGAAAAATACCGGGTACTTAAAGGGAAGCTCTGGATTTCACCACGGATATTGAACCAGTGGTGCCCGTTTCTGTAATCGTAATTTTCGATGGAAGTGGACCCTGAAACGCTGTGTTCTTTTGCCGCGCTGTAAATTGCTTTGAATTGTGCAAGTGTTCCGGCTGAAGCCCATTGTTTCCTGTTTAACGAATTGTGTTCCAACGTAAGAATGAGGGAATTTCCGTACAAAATAGTCTGATCTGTAGTATCTTTATTGGTGAAATCAGAATTTTGATAATAACGGTCCTGTGTTTCAAAATGCCTGTAATCCAGTGCAAATTTGGAATTGTTAAATAACGGTAATTTGGCCCCACCTCCTACATATACTTCATTTTGTACCAGGAATGAGGGCTTTTCGTCATCAAAGAACGTAGTGAAGCTCTTGAAATAATCCCAACGATTAATGACTCCGTAAAAGCTTGCTGAAATAGGGTAGTAAGATGGAAAATGTAAATCAATGTTTGCCCTTCCCGAATTATAGAATTTCCCAAAGTAGCCCCCAACCTGGATCGTACTTGCAAAACGGTCCAAACGCATATAATTGAGCTGAATAAAACCGGTATTGATGGCTCGGGTACTTACAATCCCACCCAAATCGATCCGGAATGGCTTTGCTTCGGTCACTTTGATGTTCAACGCATAAGTCGAATCTGCTTTTGCCTCCAGGGTTGGATAAAGGTATTTGATTTGCGGGGTAGCATAAGTCCTGAAATATCGGCGTTTGAAACGCATTCCCGAAATGGTTTCTGCTTTTTTATTTTTGAGAATAGATTTTCGCACATAACTCTCGTCCAAACCATATTTATTGGTTGTATTGACTTCCGAAATAACGATTGGTTGAATGGATGCTTTGAACTCGGTTCTCCGTTTGTTTAATTCTTCGGTCGATATTCTTGCATCAACCATTAATTTGATACTATCGATCATTGCAAGTGTCGATTCATAGCCGGCATCGATAGCTTCATCTACATCATCGAAATCAAAGGTGCTGATGTTCGATTTAGGTTCAATGATGATTCCGGATTCACACGGAATTTTGAAAGAAGTATGCGTTACCAGCATGTTGGTTAGCTGACTGATCAAATCATCTTCAGTAGGTGGAGCAGCATTGTAAGAAACATTGCTTCCGATAATGAAATCGACCGGGAAACTGTTGTACATCACATCTGAGGGGAAGTTGTTGTAAAGTCCTCCGTCAAAGTAAAGAACACCGTTGATACGAATCGGATTTACATAAAAAGGAAAGGTCATGGAAGCTCTAACTGCTTCGTTTAATTGTCCATTTGAAAATACAACGCCTTTTTTAGCGACGATATCACTGGCTACACAACGAAAAGGAATAAAAAGACTGTCAAAATTGTAAGAGCGTGAAGCCCCGCTCGCCCCAAACAATCGGAGCATTTCAAAATCCAAAAGCTCGGGCCGGATGAAATTTGTTGGCAATGATTTATTGAAAATACTGTCCAGGGAAAACGGAAAACTGATTCCGGAAGCATTTTCATTGTCTTCACGAAGCAGGAACTCATAACGTTGTTCGATTGCTCCCTGGGACATTAACTGAAATTTATTGCTCAATACATAATCTTCGATTTCCTTAGGGGAATAACCGCTTGCATACATGGCACCGACCAATGCTCCGGATGATGTTCCTGTAATGTAATTGATCGGGATATTATTTTCTTCCAATGCTTTAAGCACGCCAATATGCGCAAAACCGGATGCTCCACCACCACTCAATACAACTCCAATCCCCTGTGATTGAACGAATAAAGGGGCAAAACTTAGAAGTAAAATTATAGTTAGTCGTTTT
>CBFGPJ010000275.1:0-5001 GCA_965650615.1 uncultured Fluviicola sp.
GGAGGATTTTAAATTGACATTTGATTATGACAACCTGCAGAAAACCAATAAGAAATTTCCGAAGTTGCGGATTACCTATTCCGGAAGTTTTTCCATTGCCGGGAATGTCCTGAATCTCATTACATCCATCAATCCGAATTATGATAGCTTGGGACATAAATTATTCATCGGTGTGCCATACTCACAGTTTTCTGTTATCGACAATAAAATTGTTGCTTATTACAAAACGGGAAAACACAGTTTGCTTGCCTTTAGAACAATGGCAGGAGTCGGTTTTCCGATGAAGAATTCTCCGACATCACTGCCTTATGATTATTCCTTTTTTGCGGGTGGATCCAATGATAACAGAGGTTGGGCGGCAAGAACATTAGGGCCGGGTGCTTACCAGGGCTTGCTGGACCCAAACCTGATCGCAACGCAAATCGGAGATATCCGTTTCAATGCTTCCCTGGAATATCGTTTTGGTTCAGGAGGTATCTTAAATCATGCGGTCTTTGTAGATGCCGGGAATATCTGGACGCGAAACAACGACGTTAACCGGCCGGGTGGACAAATCTCAGCACGTTTCCTGAAAGAATTGGGTGTTTCGGTCGGATATGGACTCCGCTTTGATTTCAATTACTTCATCCTTCGTTTTGATTTGGGACTTCCAATTCATGATCCCGGATTCCCAACAGGTGAACGTTGGATTTTCTCCAAGAAAACTGAATTCTATCAGTTGGCACAGGAGGTCTATGGTCCGGAATACGAGAAGCGTATTCCTAATTACCTGTATCAATTGCGTCTGAACTTTGGTATTGGAGTACCTTTCTGATACGGAAGTGTGAATTTTCCTGTTTTGGGTTGAATATTCTTGGATCAAACTCTGGTTATTCACCTCTTTTCATTACTTTTACACCCCAAATAATGACTAAAATGGCTTATTCAATTAAACCCGGAGTTGCCTCTGGAGATGAGGTTCAGGAAATTTTTCGCTACGCGAAAGAAAAAGGATTTGCACTTCCTGCTGTAAACGTAACGAGTACTTCTACAGTTAATGCAGTAATGGAAACTGCTGCGAAGTTGAATTCTCCGGTGATCATTCAGTTCTCAAATGGCGGAGCACACTTCTTTGCCGGAAAATCCTTGTCGAACAAAGATGAGCAGGCAGCTATTTTAGGTGGTATTTCCGGTGCGAAACATGTACACGCATTGGCTGAAGCATACGGTGTAACCGTTATCTTACATACAGATCATTGTGCGAAGAACTTGCTTCCATGGATGGACGGTCTTTTGGATGCAGGGGAACAATTCTATAAAGAAACGGGTAAACCCTTATATTCCTCCCACATGCTGGATCTTTCCGAAGAACCAATAGAGGAGAATATCGAAATCTGTAAGAAATACCTGGCTCGTATGAGCAAAATTGGAATGACACTGGAGATCGAATTGGGAATTACCGGTGGAGAAGAAGACGGAGTAGATAACAGTGATGTAGATTCATCCAAACTATATACTCAGCCCGAAGAAGTGGCTTATGCTTACGAAGAATTGATGAAAGTAAGCCCTCGTTTTACGATTGCAGCCGCTTTCGGGAATGTGCATGGAGTTTACAAACCAGGTAATGTGAAGCTGACACCGAAAATTTTGTTGAACTCTCAAAAATTTGTTCAGGAAAAATTCAATACAGGCCACAATCCGGTTGATTTTGTATTCCATGGTGGTTCCGGTTCAACGGTAGAAGAGATCCGTGAAGCAATTGGTTACGGAGTGATCAAGATGAACCTGGATACGGATCTTCAGTTTGCATTTACAGAAGGTGTTCGTGACTATGTTACTTCTAAAATCGATTACCTGAAAACACAGATCGGTAACCCGGAGGGAGAAGATGTTCCGAATAAAAAGTACTACGATCCGAGAAAGTGGTTACGCGAAGGAGAATTGACATTTGTTAAGCGTCTGGAGCAATCGTTTTCCGATTTGAATAATATAAACACATTGAATAAATAAAAGCCGGATATGAGTTGGTTTAAACGTTCAAAAGAGGGGATTACTACCTCTACGAAAGATAAAAAAGAAACTCCGGAAGGACTTTGGAGTAAGTGTTCCCGTTGTAAAACAGTATTTACGGCAGGAGATTTGGAAAAGAATGCGTGGGTGTGTGACCGTTGTTCCAATCATGAACGAATTGGTTCTGAGCAATACTTCAAGCTTTTGTTTGACGAAGGAAAGTATACCGAGATCAATGAAAAAGTCACTTCAGGTGACCCCTTGGAATTTGTGGATACGAAAAAATATACAGACCGTATTAAAGCGACGCAAAAATCCACAGGTTTGAAAGATGCGATCAGAACGGCTTACGGAGATTTAAACGGATTCCCGTTTGTGGTTGCAGCAATGGACTTTGCGTTTGTTGGTGGATCTATGGGGTCTGTTATGGGGGAGAAAATAGCCCGTGCAATTGATAAAGCAATTGAATTGAAAGCTCCGTTCATGATTATTTCGAAATCCGGTGGGGCACGAATGATGGAAGCAGGCTTTTCCCTGATGCAAATGGCGAAAGTTTCCGGTAAACTGGGACAATTGTCCAATCATAAATTGCCATATATTTCTTATTTGACTGATCCTACAACAGGAGGTGTTACCGCTTCATTTGCAATGTTGGGTGATATTAATATTGCAGAGCCGGAAGCATTGATCGGTTTTGCCGGGCCTCGTGTTGTGAAAGAAACGATTGGACGTGATCTTCCGGATGGATTCCAAACTTCCGAGTTCGTCTTGGAACACGGATTCCTGGATTATATCATTAATCGAACAGAATTGAAAGAAAAATTAGGACATTCCTTGAAATTGTTCAGATCATAATAACTATACTTCCCCCTCGGCTTAGCTAAGGGGGATTTTTTTTGCCATGAAAACACTGACAGAAACTGATTTTATAATCTCAGGATGGAGTGGAGGAACAACCACCCAATTGTATATTTCTCCTGAAGGAGCAACATTGGATGACCGCAACTTTGATTGGAGGATCAGTTCGGCAATTGTTGAAACAGAAGAGTCTGATTTTACTCTTTTTGAGGGGTACGAACGCATTTTGATTCCTTTGAAAGGAAAACTGGAGATGGAACACCAAACTCCGAACGGGACGATCCAGCAAAATGTCGGCGAATTTGAATTGGCGCGCTTTAGTGGTTCATGGCCTACAAAAGGAAAGGGTAAACTAACGGATTTCAATGTGATCTTCAAACCCAATTATCACATCAAGGTTCAGGTTACCTTTTTTTCGGACGAAGAGGTATTTGTTTTGGAAGAAAACACGCGTGCTTTATTCCTTCAGTCGGGTTCCTGTAGCATCAATGCAGAATTGTTGCACGCTCCGGCTTTAATTATTATAGAAGAAAACGACAAAGCGTTGATTAGCTGTTCAGCCGATTCCAGGGTGATCTCCCTGGAAATTGATTTAGTAGGTTGATTACTTGTGTTTTTCACTGAAAACCCTTTGTTAAGGCAATAAAATAAGCCAAATTTCATCTGGGGTTCATTATTCGTTGAAATAGTATGAATATTCATTTGTTGGGAAAATATTTTCATCAACAGCCACTACATATGGTTGAAAAGTATATATTCGTTCTACTGAAAACTAATGCAGAACTAAAGTACATTTACCTTGAACAAATTAATTAGCATATTCACTTTTACATTTTTGCTCACCAATATTGGTTGGACTGCAAAAGTTGCCGAAGCAGATACGTTGAATAAACTGGATGCTCATGGTAAAAGAACAGGATACTGGGTTGTGGATGGGGAAAATGATGCCACATCGCTTGAAAGTAAATCAAAAAGAAAAGAAGGAAGATACATTAAAGGTCGTAAGTTTGGCGCCTGGATTTGTTATTATCCTGATGGAAAAACTCCAAGATTGATCGGAGAATATTTGGATAACAGACCTGGTGGTGCTTATTTCCGTTTTGATAGAAAAGGAGAATTACTTCAGGCAAGTACAGTTCCAAGAAAAATTACACAATCTCAAAATTTAGAAGTGCACAACGGATTATTTGATTGCCGTATGATGTTTCACAATCGTGAAATGGTTGCGGGGCAGGTATTCTTTGCAAAGCGTGCTTTCAGTGTTCCATATTCATACCAGTTTTGGGTTGAAGAATCATTGAACCAAAACCAATCGCAAAATGCACATGTGAATTTTGCCTGGTTATCCCAAAATTATCCGCAATTGTATTCGACTTACCTGAGTGTGCGAACACCGCATAAAGTAGTGGTTGAAAATCCTGAAATTCAGAATGTTGTAAGTAAGATTGAAAAAATTCAGGATTCAAATTCGAATACTCATGTTCGCAATTCAGTGATGAATGCACCGTTTGTTCATACTCCACGGGTTGCAAAAGGAGCTGTGTTCCAACCGAACGGGTTCAATAAATTGTATACCGTTTCCAATGAGATCTGGATTGATGGTCAATTTAGAAACGGCCAATTGAAAGACGGGAAAGTATTCGTGTATGATCATGACGGTGTCTTGCTGAAAGTACGCATCTTCAAAGATGGAATGTACGTTTCCGACGGAGGACTTTAACTAATTGCGAATGAATAATTCCAAATTCCGAATTATTTTTTTTGTTCTTCCATTCATTTTTCTCTGCAATTTAATCTCACATTCCCAGGATAACTACTGGTATGGAAGGAAACGAGCTTTATATGTTTCCGCCGGTTATTCGGGAGGAAAACGCATCGTTTCCGGTATAGAGATTTACCCGAAAGATTCCCTAAATGAGCAGATTCATGTAAAACTGGGAATCCTGAAAGATTGGGTAAAAATAGATTCTACGGAGTTCGACCTCTTGCTGGATACTGCCAAACATGAAATCATTACCATAGATGATCGGAAATACAAAGCCATTCAGTACCGCTCCAAAGATGCTTCAGTATGGATCAATTTTGAAAGACCTGAAAAGCACGAGTCAAAGTTGGAGAATGGAATGGAGTGGGTCTATTGGAGTTGTAACCATG
>CBFGPJ010000276.1:0-4983 GCA_965650615.1 uncultured Fluviicola sp.
TCAAGAGACGGACATAGCAGAAAAGATCGTTTAGATCGCTTGCGCGTTCCCGGCACGTTCAAAATGCTGGACAACGACAAAGCTGTCATGCTCCAAAAACTGATTCAGATTGCAGGATGGATCCGCTTTTACAACGACCGGGAAATTCCGCAGGAATATTTTGAAGGTTTCCTGGGCGAACTGAAAGCCTTGCTGAAAAATATTCACATGAAGCATTCACACGAGGCAATCGGGAAAATGGAACCGTCCCAGGCCTTACTTCTTGCCTTTGTAGAAAACCTGCAAAAGGTAACGGAGAAATACAACAACCGCTGGAATGATTTTGCCAATTGGTACCTGACAGAATATTTGAAAGTAAGCCCGCTTTCTGTTAAAGGAGATCGTGTTTGGCTGGCTTTCGACAAAGCAACTCCGGGAACGATTACGATTGAAAAAAACACCGGTTTCAACCGTAAAAATGCAGATCAGAAAGTCCTTACTTATCGTTTGGAAGACGAATTGATCGTCCAGGATATTGAAGCAATCAGTGCATATACCGTTTGCTTTGAAAAAAACCCGTACCACTACCCTGCCGCAAATCTGAACTTTGTTACGGCAGTAAAAACACGGGATCTCTTACATGACAAGCCGGTCCAGGACCGGAAACTGATCTTCGACAATGAATTTTCCCGCGAGACACGTGCAATCGGAATTCGGATTGCAGCTCCTTCCCTGGTCTTGCGTGAAGGAAAACGCGTGGTGAATATTTATTTCGAAGCCGAAAACAAAGAATGGCTCAAGACGCTTCAAACCATTGAACCGAAACTGGTGAAACTGGAATTGCTGAAGATGAAAACAGAGCGGCTCAGATACGAAAAACAGCGATTAGAAAAACTCCGTTCAAACGATCCGGAAGTAAAAGCACGGCTCAAGGCGGTGAAGCGGGAGTTATCCAAACTCAAATTAAGTCACCTGAAAGGCGACAAATTGAACTTCACGCGGGAGGAACTAAATAAACTGAAATTGGATAGACGGGAGATTCACCGAATAAATGGGGTCCGGCAAACGATCCGTTCCAATATCTTCAATAACCTGTTTTACATTACGATCAGTACAGCAACGGGCTGGACAAACGTAACTGTTTTCGAAGTAAAAAAAGACACTACCAGAAACCGGTTAATCTTAAAACTCCTGCTTCCGGAAGATTTTCCGTCCACAGTTGGTTGTACGGAAGAAGTACATCACTTCACATCCGAATTCCCAGCGATCCAGATCCGGCTCAATTTCGATGCCTGGCTGTATCCTTTTTCCTGGATCCATCAATTATCGATCCAGCGCATCCTGATCCGTACCAAGGTTGAAGGGATCAATGATCTCCAGGTGTACAATGAACTGGGAAAAATCGATAATACCAAATCATTCCCACCTTTCGGGATCAATACTTCCGTTGGTACCTGGATGGTGATCGGAAATTATGAAATGGCTATTAAAAACACCAGCAGTATCGATATTTGTGTTAAATGGAATCAGCTTCCCCTGCATCCGAGAGGATTGAAAGGACATTATGCTGCTTACCCCGGCGATATTGACAACGACAGTTTTAAGATCCGGACGCGCTACCTTAGTGACAACAGCTGGTTCCCAACGACATGGAAAAGCAAATTCTCCTTGTTCCGGGATGCTGAAACAGACGATCCAACCGCCGCAAAACTGGATAAAGCAGTAGCGGATGAAAGTGATTTCAAGAAAATCTCCATAAAGAAAATGGTTCCCTTCGACCAGTCGGAAGACCATTACAAATACACGATCAAAACGCGAACAGGTTTCGTACGATTGACACTGGAAAACCCGGATATGGGATTTGGAAGCCAGGAATACCGCGACCTCTTTACTGAACGCATGATGATGAAGAAATGGAGAAAAAAACGACTTCCTGTCTTATTCCCACCTATTTTTCCGCACGTGGAAAATATGACACTGAATTACAAGTCTGAAGATATTATTGACCTGCGTAAAAATACACGCAACAGCAATGTCATCGTTGATCAACTCCATCCTTTCGGGGTTGTTTCCTCCCTGGATTCAAGTACCAATACCGGAATCCCTTTTGTTTTCTCGCAGGAAACAAATGCCAGTATTCTCATGGGATTCAAACATGTAAAAGGCGGTGAAATCTTTTCAACATTCATCGTATTTGAAGCAACCAGCAATGAAATGACTGTTGATGATATTCCTAAAATTGTCATGTATTGGGGCGACGGTTACTACTGGGAAGAAATTCCACGCGGGTTCATTTTAAAGGACGATACCAAGCAAATGACTGTCAGCGGAAACCTGGTCTATAACTTTCCGTTGCACATTCCACCGAACTTATACGACAAAGACGGTATTTTGTGGATCCGTACCGGTTTTGTTAAAAACCATGAATTTGTTCCGGAAATCCGCGCTGTTTACAACAATGCAGGTTTGGTTGTCCTGGAAACCAATGATGCTTCGGCAGAGCTCATGCAATCCTTCAAAAACTCGAACGGTCCGCTTGAACCGGAGAAAAAGCTCCCCGGAATTACGAGTATTGAACAAATCACTACTTTCTATGCCGGACAGGAACTGGAGGATTTAAAAAGCATGCAGGCCCGCGTTTCCGAATACGTGACGCATCGCGGAAGAGCCGTAACCGCCCGCGATTTTGAATTATTAACGCTCCAGGAGTTTTCCGATATCGGAAAGGTTCTTTGTCTACCGAATACCAACATTAAGAACAACAAAAAAGGAGTGGTAACGGTAGTCGTTGTTCCTCAAAACAAACTGAAAACGATCGACAATTCAAAACCCATGGTCCCTTCCGGAATACTTTCCCGAATTGAAGATTATTTGAGCGCACGTGCTTCGAAAAATGTCATTGTGGATGTGATCAACCCGGTTTATGAAGAATTGCAGGTCAAATGTGTCATTCGTCTGGTGGACCAAAACCAGGCGGTTTCTTTGGAATCTATCCAGGAGATCTGTGACAGTTTTATTGCTCCGTGGCAGGCAAAAGGTACCCTTCCGAAATTCGGAGAACCTATTCATGTCTCTCGCATTTACAACGCTATAAAAGAGGTCGATTTCGTTGCCGGAATTGATTATTTTGCTGTGATCCGTGTATCCCAGGACAGAACCGAAACCGGTAAACGCAATTACTACCATTTATACAAGCTGGAGGACGAAGAGGAAATCCTGATCCCCAATGAACCTTACAAACTATTCGTTCCGGCAGAAACGCACATTATACAAGTGGAGGAAAAAGATAACTCCGTTGATCCGTATGGCTTAGGTGATATGGAGATCGGAAAAACATTTATCCTTTAAAAAAACAGGATCATGGCTATTAGAAACAGAAATACATTAATTGAGGGTTTTAGTAAAGGACAACGTCCCACTGCAGATGATTTTAAGAATTTAATCGATTCAACCGTTAATATCCTGGATGACGGTTTTTCAAAGGATGCACAATCCGGAATTAAACTGGCACCTATTTCCGAACAGGAAGGAACGGTCATGTCCTTTCTTCAGAATATGACGGATGATACCGGTGGAAGATGGGAATTCGACGTACTCAATAACGACTTGAAAATCAGCCACGTCAACGATACCGGAAAAGGACAATCGATTCTCCTGAAACAAAACGGGGAAATTGAGATCGGAAAAGAAGGCAGTGACGTCAATATAAAAGGGACACTGCATGCCGAACAACGTTCCGGCAGAATGGTCAGCAAGAAAATTACAGCGAACGGTAAATGGCAAGACCTGACTGATTACCTGGAAGGAATTCACGCCCTGGAGGTAGTTTGTGTGATGGGAAAACGCCACACCGGGAAACATGCAGTTCTGATAGCACATGCAACACATTGTTTCGGTGCAAAACCACGTATTCGAAAAGTCAGGTCTCATTTCGGGATCTTCGGAAATAAACTGCTGATCCGTTGGGTGAAATCCAAAAACGAACGTGCGTGTAAATTACAGGTCAGAACACGCTTTATGCTTGGAAACGAGATTTTAATCCGGGGATCGATTACTTCACTTTGGGACAATCCCTTACTGGAAAATGTGTAGGTTATGTTTATAAAGAAACGCGAACGTACGGACAATTTTTACCAGGAACTCCAGGAAAAAACACTCGAGCGCCTGCAGGAATTAAGTGGTGATGTATGGACAGATTACAACATCCATGATCCGGGTGTGACCATTTCGGACAACATGAACTATGCCTTGTTCGAATTGCAGTACAAACTGGAACTTCCCTTTCGTTCATTTCTTGGTCAGCACAGCAGTGAATATGCAAGCAAGGGTATTTTACCGGCTGAGACCATTTTTGCACAATCGATCGTAACCCCGGAAGATTACGAGCAATTATTTCTTGACGAGATTCAAAACCTCGAAAGCTGTTCTGTCGACTTTGCAAATGGTTTTTACCAGGTCCGTGCTTCGGTTTCGCTCAGGAATCCGGCTATCACAGAAGATAATGTAAAAGAAGACCTCTTCGTATTGTATCATCAAAACAGGAACTTATGTGAAGATTTGCGTTGGGAAGACATTCATATACTAACCAAATCAGCAGGAAAGCGCAAAAAGAGAGAGGAAGATGCACCACAGGTTGAAAAAACATATGATCTGAATCACTCCGAAGGACCGATCAAAATTCAGGATTACCATTCGTTCCAATTAGATTTCCCGGACGTATACGGAATCGGACATCGTGGACTTCCGCAGGAAGCATCGGAGCGGAATAAAGCACATGTTTTGCAGCTGAAAGGCTATTTGCTGATGATGGATTTCCTGATGGCAAATGTTACCGAACAGGTACAAAACACACCGCAGTTAATCAGTTTCACAGATCCTCCTCCGGCAGGAACTGTTTCATTGATTTCCATTCCTGATGTAAACAAGGTGGTAGACCGGGCTAAATTCAGTAAGAATAACCAATTGCAGACCGCAACTTCAATCCAGAATAAAAAATCCGGGTTC
>CBFGPJ010000277.1:0-4954 GCA_965650615.1 uncultured Fluviicola sp.
AAAACCGACTCTGAAAAAACAAAAAAAACGATCCAGGAAAACTGTACGGAAACGTATGTCTCCAAACTATACCTGGCTTCTGATGACCGCGTATATGTGGGGCGAGACAACAACTTCGGCTACCTGGATTATTCAAGTAAAGGAGAATTGGTATATTACCCTGTTTTTTATGGTGGACTGAAAAACAATATCGGGCAGGTATGGAATATTTTTGAATTGGGAGATAATTCCATTCTTTTTGCCGCTGAAAAAGGACTGTATGTTTTAAAGAACGGAAAAGCCACCCAGCTTCAGCTTCCTGCCAATTTCCGGGAGTTGGAATGCAAAACATCCTGCCGGGTACTCAATGGCGTTTTACTAACTTTTCAATCCAAGGCGGAATTCAAATCCCGGAGAGAAAATTATTTGTACTACGATGTAGTGAATTCGAAACTGAAGGAAATCAAGCTCCCGCTTTCTGTTCACATTAAAAATATCCGTGGAAGTTTCCAAATAGATAATATCTGGTATGTCGTTGATGCACGAAGCAAAGTATTCAGTGTCAGCAATTCCACCACAAATTCGCAACGCTGGGATTCTGTTCCCCGTTCCAAATTTCCGTGCCTGAGTAAGTATTTTGTAAATACCGTTACAAAAGCCGGTGATTACCTGCTCGTAAGCACTGAAAATGACGGATTGGTAATTGGGGATCTTTCCGGGAAAATAATCCGTGAGTATAACCTCGATGACGATCTGGCAAACTTAACAATCAATCAATCCTTTTTTGATAATGACTTCAACTTATGGCTGTGTCTTGGAAATGGGATCCAGTTTATTGAAACCGGTTCTCCCCTCTCCTATTTCCATAAGAATGAAGGGGTTACTTCACAAATCGAGACCATTGATTTCAATTCCGGAATTCCACTCATTGGGACACACAACGGAATTATATCGCCTTTAAAAACCGAATCCGGCACAAAACTCAAGCCATTCGGGTCACTGAACGAGATCATTTTTGACATTGAAACCATTAAGACTCGTGAAGGAAATAAATCCATGATCATCGGTTACAATGGGGTTTTCGATCTGAATACTGCTTCGGCAAAACACATTTCAGCATCGTATCAATATGCCATTGCTTTCGAGAAAAACCCGAAAGATCCCAATTCCATTTACCTGACACTGGAAGGTGGTTTGGCGAAATTGAAGTTACTCCCGAATGGAAAGTGGGAATACGAAGAATTGGTTGGAGATGCCGGCGGAGAAACGGTAAGTTTGGCTTATCTCCACAACAAAGTTTTCTTCAGTATCCGATCAAAAGGTGTCGGGATTTATGATTTAGCTACAAAGAAATTTAAAACGGTAACCATTCCAAGTTTGAGCAAAGAGGATCAAAACAATAACTTCTATGTAGAGGAATTCAAAAATCAGCTTTTTGTAGGTACTGCAAACGGAATGTTTGTTTACAATGAAAAAACAGGCAGAATCGATCCGTTTGAACCATCGAAAGTGTTCAGGACCCGGAATTACAAAAATACCATTCACCGCATTATCAATGTCAATGACGAACAACTTTGGGTAGTCATATACCAGGATAAAAAAGACGGGAAGTTCGAGAATATCTTCGGATGGTTTGAAAAGCGCGGTACGGAATGGGAATGGACTGCCTGGCCACTGACCGGTCTGAAAAATGCCGGATTGGTTTTCGCGGTAGAAAAAAACCCGTTGACAAATGAAGTATGGATCGGTGCAAATGACGGCTTATTCGTACTGAATTTAGATGCCATCCGCAAAAATCGCAATCCGTTTAAAGTCCGGATTGATCGCCTGGAAGTAAACGGGAAAAGCTTCCTGTATGACGTATCAAAAAGTAAGAAACTGGAAGGATTGAGCTATTCGCAGAACTCATTCAAACTGATCTTTCATGCCAATTCCTTCTCTTGTTTAGGACCAACAACATTCAGTTATAAATTAGAAGGTTTTAGCGATCAATGGTCACAATGGTCGCCTCTGAACTTTGCCAACTTTGAAAAAATCCCTGAAGGAACATACACATTTAAAGTAAAGGCAAAATCGGCTTATGGAATTGAAAGTGAAATTCTGACGTATGAAATTATCGTTCAGCCTCCATGGTACAGAACCGTTTGGGCGTACATCCTCTATGTTATTCTTGTAATATTCCTAATCTATTTTGTTGTTCAATTATCTACACAACGTGTAAAAAGACAAAATCAAAAACTGGAGGAAATTGTTCAGCAGCGTACAAAAGAAATTGCAGAACAAAATCATCAGCTGGAAATTCAAAAAGAAGAGATTACAGCGAAAACAATGGATATTTTGGATAGTATTCATTATGCAAAACGTATTCAGTCAACCATTCTTCCTACAACTTCCCGTTTGAATGAATTATTCAGACAACATTTTGTGTTCTATCGTCCGAAAGACATTGTCTCCGGAGATTTTTACTGGGCAAGGGAAGTTCAGGGGAAAGTGATTTTCTCTGCCGTAGACTGTACCGGTCATGGTGTTCCGGGCGCATTGGTAAGTATTGTAGGTAACAACGGCTTATTGCGTGCTATCAATGAATTCAAACTGACGGAACCAAACGACATTCTCAACAAACTGCGTGAAATTGTAATTGATGCGTTCCGGGCCGAAGGTCAGTCAGACGTAAAAGACGGAATGGATATTGCCCTGTGTTCCATCGATCAGCAAACCGGACTTTTAAAGTTCTCAGGAGCCAATAACGAATGTGTCATTATCCGCAATGGAGAAATCATTGAGTTAAAACCGAACAAACAGCCAATTGGTCAGTTTATCGATGCAAAACCGTTCACGGTTGAAGAGTTCCAATTGGAACATGGAGATTGTGTTTATTTGTACACGGACGGATATGTAGACCAGTTTGGCGGAGATCGTTTGAAAAAATTTAAATCCAGGCCGTTTAAAGCATTGCTTGCAACGATCTATCAAATGGACATGAATGATCAATACAAAGAAATACAACGCACCTTTGATATGTGGAAACACGACGTAGATCAGGTCGATGATGTCTGCGTATTTGCTGTAAAATATATAAAACCTTCACATGAGAGCTAAATGGCCCGCATTATTGGCATGGGTGTTTTTGGCACTTATGATCTTGCTTTTTTTAGGATGGAGTGAGTTTTCCTGGAAACTGACAAAAGTACTTCCTTTCTTCATCACTTGCCTCTTCCTGTTCTTTCAATTTTTAACCGTCAGCAGAATAAGCTCGGGAACTTTCCGCCTGATCAATATTTCGCTGCTCATTATCCAGGTCCTGTTACTTCTTTCCTTTTTATTTTCGCTGATTGAGATCGCTCAGATCTGGAAATTCAATATGTTGTTCTTACTGGCTGCAACCCATGTTTATCTATTGGACCTGAACAATCGCTTCATACAAAAAAGAGTGTTTTCCAAGTGGCTGCTGTTGGTTTTGCTTGTCCTCAGTCTGATTGCATTCCTGTTCATAGACAAGTCGCCGTACTTAATGAATATCGGATTTATCAGCGCCATTGTTTCAGGCCTGATTGTTCTGATGAACATTTTCCTCTTTAATCCGAACAAAGAACAAGTATAAATTTTATCACCTGTTATGGACAGCCTCGCTGCATGATTTACCACTAAGAACACGAGGGACACAAAGATTATTTATTCGAGTCACAGCTTCGCTGTTTATCTATCCTGTTAAGTTTTCAAAATGTCATAATACCTTGTGTTCTTGACTACACAGTGAATAAAATATCCTTCGTGCTCTTTGTGCGCTTTGTGGCTCTAAATCATTCACCTTTTACGTAAGTCCCGATCGCATACAAGCGCTTCAGCCAATATTCGGAATCTTCAATATTTGTAATGATCACCCCTTTACTTGAACTGGCATGGATCATCGTTAACGGTTCTCCTTTTGCTGAAACAATAATTCCTACGTGAGAAATTCCTGACCCGTTATTGAAAAAGACCAAATCTCCTTTTTGCGCATTCTTTTGTTTCACTTTCGTAGAGGCATTGTATTGATCTTCTGCCCTTCTGCTTAATGTCACTTTGAATTCTTTCATTACGAAGCTTGTAAATCCACTGCAATCAAAGCCATTAGCATCTGTTCCGGCCCATTTATATGGAACACCGACGTATTTTTTTGCATGTTTCACGATTCTCTCACGTTCTTCCGCAGTTGCAGCAGTTTCTTTGATTTCAGGTGCATCCACAACAGGAGGATGAATTTCTCCCGGAACATCCAGATCGGGAATACGGTCAAATAATCCGAATAAGATCTGTTGGATCTCATCATATTTAGCTTGTTTTCCTTCTGCTTTATATGCCAACGCTTTTTGTACCAGGTCGCGTTTTAGCTGAGAAACGTGATTCAAATGTGTATTAAATACTTTGATCCCATCCGGTGAGGCCAATACCTGGCTGAACAACTCCCTTGCTTCCTGTAATGCTTTCGGGTGAAATTCACCCCACAACCCTTTATCTGCCAATTGAAAAAGTGCCAAACTTTTATAGAATTCAGGTTTAAACGAATAGTCATAATCCGGTTGGTCCAGCAAACGATTCGCTTTGCGCAACACCATTTTGTAATGCCCCTGATCGTATAGGACTTCCAGCTTGTCCAAAGCTTTTACCTGCCCAAAAGAAGTAAGTGAAACAAAAATAAGGGCGGTCAATAAGAAGATTCTTTTCAACTGTTTCATATCTGTCTGTACGTTTTAAAATTACAAAAAGCACTTCTTTCACGGATGAATAAAAGACCAACAGCCAATTGTTGATAATCAGGAGCAATCAATCACGGCCGGGAAAATGAGAGCGGGAATGATGAAAGTGTCTCATTTAACTGAGCTAGCGAAGTTCGGTAATATCACCAACCTTAAAATCTGCGCAATCCACGAGGAAAATAAAAAGCTCTGGCAAAGCCGGAGATTAAATCATACAACATCCTCTGCGCTCTTCTGCG
>CBFGPJ010000278.1:0-4949 GCA_965650615.1 uncultured Fluviicola sp.
AACCATTTTACCAACAGCCGGTGTTAAAGGACTTAAACTGATTGAAAGTTGATCGTCATTTGCGTCCATATCAGTTCCGGCGTTCACATTGCTTACGGTAGCTGTCATAGGCATCGTTCCGTTAGCTAATGTTAAAGTTCCGTTCATTGTAACTGTTGTTGTTGCCAATGAAGCGATATTTACTCCGGTCACGGATTTCGTGATAGTGTTGCCGTTGTAGTCCACGTCGATATCAAATGAAGTGATCGGAGTTGTTCCCAGGTTGCGAACTACTACTTTCGGAGTAACAGCATTTCCAGCCAGCATTCCCTGATCGAAAGACAAACCGTTTACAGCTGCATTCAATGAAGGAAGTGTATAGGGAGTGATCTCAGTATGGAAATCATCAATGAAATAACCACAGCTATATGGAGAGTTTTGATCTGTTGGATAGATATCGATGGATGCAATTTGGTTTATCGGGTTGGCAAAGGATCCTACTGAAACATTATCAATAAAAACTTCCCAGTTATTGGTGTTGAAATTAATGGAGAGTTTGAAGTTGAACCATACGTTCTGAGGATAAGTTGCCCCTGTAAAGCTCAAACCGTCCTGGTTATTGATTACCAAAGAACCGTTGTCATTGAAAAAACAATCCATTGCCCAAACCTGGCCGATTGTGGCATTTCTCTGAAGGTTGAAATATCCGGCTTTTCCTGTTTCAACTTTGATATTAAAATCCATATCGAATTGCCCGGTATTTAAAACTCCGAAGTTGCGTACTAAATCTGTAGGTCCGCCTGTTTGAGCAGTTGTGGAGAAATAAAGTGAGTTGCTCCCTGATACTGCATCCGCATTTGAAACCAGGACATCTTCCGTTCCTCCGGGAGCGTTGCTCCAGGTGGTCCATGCACCACCACTTTGCGGACACAGTTTTTGACCGGCAGTATAAGAATCAAAATTATCTGTGAAAGTTTGACCAAACACTGCAAGACTTGATAAGAAACCAAGCGTAAGTAATTGTTTTTTCATAAGTAAGAGTA
Source organism: uncultured Fluviicola sp. (assembly GCA_965650615.1). GTDB lineage: Bacteria > Bacteroidota > Bacteroidia > Flavobacteriales_D > Crocinitomicaceae > Fluviicola. The sequence continues at coordinate 1,023 of CBFGPJ010000278.1, forward strand.
TAGAATATGTTTAAAAGTACTAAATGAAAAAGAGAAAAGAGAAGTCTTTTTCTCTTTTATTATTGAAATCTTATAGAAGATTTATCTATTTCTTAATGAACTGGATGGTAGTTGTTTCAGTTCCGAGGTTTATGACAAAACGGTATGTGCCCACCTGAAGTTTAGAAATATCGATTGGTTTCAGAACGATTTTTCCATGTGTGTTCTCTAATGGGATTTGCTCAATTGGCCTGCCTATTGCGTCAAGAATATTCAGTATACCTGCTTGTGTCGAATAATAAGTCAGGTTTGTCAATTCTGAAGAAGGGTTCGGTGATAAGGTGTTTGATCGGATATCTGCTTTGCAAATCACGGATTTCAATTCAGAATAGGAGGAGATCATAGTCGAATGGATTTCTTTCAGTCTGTAGAAGACAGGTCTGTTCTTTTCAAGAAGATCTCTGAATTCATATTGGCGACTATTGATATCATAACTTGATGGAGATGTTACTGTTCCGATGATTTCCCATATTTCTCCGGTATAACTTCTTTGAACTTCATAAGTACGCTGATTTTCTATGGGTGCTTTCCATGAAATGAGGGCTTCCTGGTTTTCACAATCCGTTTCAACCATGAAATGACTTGTGTTTTCTCCTAATGCGGAACATCCTACAACGGCGGTACCGTCGAATACAATAGGAACGGTGGTAGTTACTGAACTATAATTGGAAAAGCAAATAATGTATTGTGAATTGGCAGCAACTGCTAAAACCGGCTCGTAGTTTCCCGGATCTCCACCTGCAGGAATCGTAGATTGCAGACCTGTGCCACCTGAGTTTTCAGCATTCCAGTTACATCTTACCGGTGCCAGGGTGTTGTTTGAAATAGCAGAACAGGTACCAGGTCCGGAATAGGGATACATAATCCAGTCATAGAAGCCTGTCTGAGAACCCCCGCCTCCAAAAGTGAATGCGAGATCGCCGGCTGTATAGACATTGATAACCATCCAGGTACTATTGGATTCGCCGATGCGTAAACAACCGGCATTGATCGAACCGCCCAAATGGGGTGGTGAGCTTCCGGGAGATGCTCCATAATCAGGATTTCCAAGTGAACCCAAGGGTGGGATCTCATTAATCGTTCCAAATCCGTTCGGGTCGATTTGAAAACCTGAATTGCTGCAAATGTTTACGTAGTTCGGACAATCGGATGCCACTACGGGTCCGGTTGAAACGTAATTATTGACACAAATAGTACCCGTTGTATTGGAAGTTGGAGCGCCATTACCAGATGGATTTACACTGAAGATCACAATGTAATATACCTGTCCGATTGTGGTTGTAAATGTGATCAGCTCATTTGACCCGTTCGGGTTTTGTGAACAGCCCAGGGAAGTTAAGCTCCCTCCGCAAGTTCCGCTCAATACCATCATGCCCGGATTTGGATTTGAAGCTCCGTCTGTTAATGTAATGGAGGTTGTTCCTGAAGTTGCTGTAAACTGGAAAAATCCATCGATATAGCTTACTCCACATGATGGTTCGGTGGAGAAATTATCAATAAACGTGGTGGGAACTGTATAGTTGGTAGGTGTGCAGCTTGAACCGACACTTAATGTCGGGACAACCCCGGTACAATTATCGGATTGACCGAGAAGCAGCGAAATCTGTAATGTAAGCAAGATGGATGCTAACTTTTTCATGGACAACTGGTTTTAGATAAGTTAATCATCCCTCCGGGTGTATAGACGGCATCATAGTAACACTTGATCGGGTATCCGTGATTCGTAAACCAATTCAAAAAAGTGTGATCGGAAACAGTAACGCCCGGTGCATAAATTCCAAGGAATACACTCGTAATATTGTCCATTCTTGCGGTTTCAATGCCGGTTATCTGATTGAGAGCGGTATTGATTTGCTGTTGTTGTTCCAAACTTACCTCTGTGTCGATCACAATTTTGATATAACGTCTGGAATTTTCCAAATCATTTAACTGAGCATAACCTAAAAAATCAAAGGCGATAAATGCAAGGATTACAAGTGAAAAATTTTTCATAACCCAGATTTTTATACGCTAATAAGATACGATCATTTTCGCACTAATCCTTTAGTTTTTGTTGTAAGTTTTTTGGATTTTTGTAGAGTTTAACATGGAAACGGGAGCGCTTTTTTAACGCTGGAAAAAGTGCTAACGGATCAAGGTTACATTTCCTTTGATGATTTTTTGCTCTCCCTGAACACAAGTTGCTTCCAGGTAATAGTCGTAAGTATCAGGTTTTAATAATTTATCTCTGAATGTTCCGTCCCAGCCGATGTTTTGATCTGTTGTTTCAAAAACCATTTCTCCCCAGCGATCGAAAATCCGGAATAGAATTTTAGTTGCTATTGCACTTCTCACATACAAAACATCGTTCTCCAGATCTCCATTCGGAGAGAAGGCATTTGGTACATATACATACGTCCGGTCGCAGACTACTTCCAGTACATTTACTTTTACGGAAGCTGATTTGGTACAGATCCCGTCTGTAATACTCACTACATATTGAGTTGTTTGTTCTGGAGTTGCATTTGTGACCTGACTATACGGATTAGATAACCCTGTTTGAGGGAACCAAACGTACGAATAACCGGCCGGAGATGCGGTTAAGGTGCTGGTGCCTCCCGGTACAACATATTCCGGGTTTGCCTGCGCACTGATTGCTCCTGAAATATTCCCAACGGTAATATAAATGGAATCTCTGTCAAAACAACCGTTTGATCCGTTGGCGTCCACATAAACCCATTGACTGGTCGGAGGATTTGCAATGACCACATTTTCCTGTGCAGTGGTTGTTAATATACTCATCGGGCTCCAGGCATATGTGAAAGTTACTCCGGGAATTTGAATAAATGCCGTCAATGTTGTCGGATCATTCAGACAGATGGAATCATTTCCGTTGAGGGACAAACTGCCGCCAATGAAGTATACGGTTACACTGTCTATTTCAGAGCAATAGGCATTTCCTGCACGAATGTAATAGGTGGTAGTTGCACCGGGCGTAACATTCAGAATAGAATCAGCTGTTGTTGTATTTAATGTGTCTGTAAACTGATTATTGGAGGACCAGATAAAGTAATCCGCTGATCCGAATGAGTTGGCAGTGAAAGTCAATGGAAGCGGTGAACAAAGAATTGTGTCGTTGGAAACAGAAAGCTGGATTTCAGGCAGAACGGTGACTGTAATTTCTGCTGTATCGGTAAGTAAACAAACGGAGTCTGTTACCATCAGCCTAACGACGAAGGTTCCGGGGTTTGTGTATGTGACTGTTGGGGAATACTCTGTTGAAGTTCCCTGGCCGTTTCCAAAATCCCATTCATAGGAATCAGACGGTGAACTGGTATTTGTAAACGTAACAGTAAAGTCTTCACAGCCGTTTACGTTATTGGTCGTAAATTCTGCCTTAGGTAACAACTGGAAATCAAATTTGAAGACCAGGTTGTTGCAGTTGTTATTGGTTCCCGGTCCGGTATTGAGATTGAGATTTGACCACGCATTGGGACTGGTAGGGAAATCGCTGTGACCATTGCATCCTCCGCAAACCGACTGATAGACCACACCATTTTTATCAAAACGGGAAGTTCCGCCATCAACGTGTTCCTGTGCCTGATTTCCCCCGATATAACTTCCGTATAACAAACCGGAAAAATCACGTTTGTAAACAAACAGGTAAAAGTCAAAGCCGTTTGGTGACGTACTTTGAAAAGCGTCGGAACTGACAGGCATACCACTTAACGGCGTGCTCTGAAGGATATTTGCACCCCAACCCGAAACATACATGTTTCCGCAAATATCAACCAAAAATGCTGCAGGAGAAATATTGATATTTGGGCTGCCATTCCCAAAAACAGTAGAGTTGACAATGGAAGTTAACGTCGGATCCAATTTTGCGATAAATTGACTGCTGTTCGGGTA
>CBFGPJ010000279.1:0-4944 GCA_965650615.1 uncultured Fluviicola sp.
CTTCGGTATTCATATTTCCGGAAATGGATTGGGAAAAGGCAGCGCCGGTTCCAAGTAGCAGGATGCATAGTAAGGTAACGAATCTCATAATATCCAGTTTAGAATTAGTACTAGTTACAACTGAGACGCGATTGGGTTCAAAAATCCATAAATGAATTACGAATTTCGTGTCTGTCTCGATACTTCCACCTTGCCAGTTCGAGTATCCGTGAGCTTTGTTGATCGGATGTATTGAGAACACAAGCGGAATTCCGATGGCTATCGGAACGACATGAATTATGAATTATTCTACGGTAAACTCCTCCTTCTCGTCCGGTTTACTCTTTTCTTTCAGCTTCTCACCGAATTTCTTGAGGCCTTTTTTCTCTTTCTCGATCTTTTTCTTTTCCTCGAACGGATTGACTTCTTCTTCCTTACCGAATTCAATCTTTAAGACTTCGTAATCTTTTTTCGGAGGTTGGTACTTTTTGATCGTAGTATCTTTTTTGAATAAACCGAGCTCTGATTTCAGGATTGAAATGGCTTCCTGTTTCGCTTCTTCGCGGTTTTGTTTCGCTTCTTCCTTGCGTGAAGTTTTATCCCATTCAATGACAGGGTCGGCCAGATTCCCGTGCATGCGAACAAATATTTTGATCCCCGTTCCGTCATCTTCCACAATGCCGAATTCGGATTCGTCTTTCTTTTCTTTTAACTCGCGGAAACGGAATGCAAAGCGGTAATCAATGTCGTTGTTGAATTTGTGTTTTCCATCCACAGTGATATTCAAGGCGCTCGAATTGATTTCCATTTTGGGAATAACGATAGTGCTTTTTTTGATTAGAATGGTGTTTTCCAATGTCTCAAATCGAATGTCGTTTAACTTATCACCCAATGCATCGATTTCCCGTGCTTTCAGGATCATCTTTGTTTTGCTGCTCTTCAAATCTTTGGTCAGTGCAGTAAATGTGCTGACATTTTTCAGTTGTCCGCCAATGATTTTTAACTGGATCTGTGCTTCCAGTTCGTCTTTCAGGATTCCGTAACTTAGGTCAAACGGAGCTTTCAAGTCCAAAATGGCTTCTGCACGTCCGCTGATGTTGTCTTCTTTGATGACTTCCTGGTCAAAGTTGTTCCATTCCCGGAAAATAGGTTTGAAATAAATGTCTTTCGAACTCAAGCTGGTTGCCAGCTGGAAGTATTCCGGAGAAGATTCAACCACGGCCAGTGTTCCGCGAACAGTTGCATTTGCGGTAATTCCATGCAATTTTTGAATGGAAATACTTCTGTTTCCAACAGTCATTTCTCCGTTTATCTGAGAGAAGGTGTGATGATCCATGTGAATGGCGTCCACATTCAATTTGACATTTCCGTTAATCAGTGTCGGAAGCATCCATTCCTTATTGGTTGTAGTGGTTTTCGGATCACCCGCAATGGAATTGGTAAAATCTTTCAGATTGATCTTTTTGCTTTCCGCAATAACGGCTACATCCAAAGTGTGTTTGTCCTGGAGGAACTGGTCGATGTAATTAAAACTTCCGTTCAGTTCCATATCGGATTCCCCCAAACGGACTTTCAATCCTTCCAAAACGGCATCACTGCGATTAAGAATAAGGTTTCCAAACATGTCGTAGAATTTCCGCGAATCGTTTTGAAGCCTGAAATCCACATCGTCCATCAATGCGGTTCCGTTTCCATCTACAATTTCGACCACGGCTTCTTCGTTTTCAAATACGGTTTCCAGGTGGAAATTGCTATTGATCTTGATTCTTCCCGAAAGTTCTTCGATCTTGGGGATTTTGAACAGGGCATGGATAACTTCCAGGTCCAAAGACCCGTTGGCTGAACCGCGGTAACTTGGTTTGGAGAATCTGCGGATCGCTAAATTCCCGGAAAAAGGTCCGCTGATTGTTTGGAAGGAAACATTCTTAATGGTCAATTCTTCTTTGTCTTTTCCTTTTAAAGTGGAGTAGTAACCTTTCAGATCAATGTCCCGAAGTGTTAATCCTTTTGTCGGTTCGGTCAATCTTCCGTTGTCGATGGAGAATGTACAATCTACTTTCGGGTAGGAATCTTTTGCGAGTTTGTTTTCGAATGACAGGTGGAAAGTTCCGGTTCCCGAACCCTTTAGTTCCGAAACTGTTTTGACTTCTTTGACTGCGAGTTTATTTGCCAACTCTGCCAACGGAATCTTATCCGCATCGATTTTCAGTTTGACATGGTTCGTATCAACCTTTACATCAAAATCAAAGGGAATTCCCGAAAGCAGTAATTTTCCCCGGTTTATTTCAAAGGTTTCCGAGATTTGATCGATGTGGATGGAAACATCCGTTGAGGCCTGTTGATTGATGACGAAAGGCACCAATCCGTTTTGAATGCGCTGAATGTAGAAGTCTGCTTTTGTTGCGATATCAAATTTGTCCTGGGTAAAATTCCCAACTAAATAAATATCCTGGACTGCTGTTTTATAGCTGTTCTCATTGACCCTGTTCGAATAAGAGAAACGGATCCCGGTTGCATGGATGGATTCCAGCGTGAGATTGAAGTTTGTTTTTTCTTCCGAAGCCGACTCTTTGAAGATATCGTAGTTCACCGCACCTTTTTTATCCACTTTCAGTTTCAGTGTTCCGGGTTTGATATCCACTTTCTTTACGTTGTACTTCTCATTCCAGATATCCATCGGATTGAATTTCAGCCGGATTTGCTCTGTATAAAGCAAAGTGTCTTTTTTAGTGGCGTAAGGAAACGCATCCTGGATAAAGACATTGTTGAAATCGAGGCTTAAATTGGGAAAAGTAGCCCAGAAAGTGACATCGATCTCGTCGACATGAACTTCGGTTTTAAGTGTTTTGTTGATCTCCGAAATGGCGTAATCGATGATGTCGTCTTTGAAAATATAAAGCAGGAAACTAATGACCAGGATCAGTGTAAGCAGGATCCCAAAGAACCACTTCACAGATTTCACCAGCCACTTTTTCCACTTCATAACTCAAATTTACACCGAAACCAACGGTTAAATTCGTTGGTCTTCAAATAGTAATTAACGTTCGATTTTTAATTTGTTTCAGATTTCGGGAAGAAAATGAGGGGGAGCGGATAGCTAAGGATTATGGAATAATCAAAGACTGTTAGCAATTTTATTAAATTACTCAAGGGGTTATAATCAGTTCATGACTTGTCTTGTAAACCTTTTAGTTAATTCGTTTACCAACATTACTATCGTACAGAAGGCAGTTTATCAAGTTCATAAAATGGAGGATTTTTGTTAATGATTTACTAAATGGTAATGGAATTTGTAGTCGGGTTACTACCGGGATTGTTAACCTTTTAGTTAACTTGTTTCCCGCAAATCGAGCAGATTACACGGATTTTAAAATTAGATAACTCGGAAAAGTAGAGAAATAAAAAAGGAGTCCCTTAAGACTCCTTTCTGTGTTAACCTCCTCTTCTTCCAGGGGACGTTATTGGTGTTGATGGTCGTGAACTCGGTGTCGAAACGGGAGTGCTTGTTGGGCGCTGCACCGGTGTTGACACTGGAGTATTGCTTGGTGGCGGTGTATATCTTGGTTCTACTCTGACAGGCTCCGTTTTAACAGGTTCCGTATAAACCGGTTTGTTGTAAACAGGACGCACCACCTCCGGTTCTTTAACCGGTTTCACAGGTTCGCTTGTTGAAGACGACCCGGAATTTGTGTAAACACGCGGATTTTTTGTCTCCACCGGTGTTTTTGTTTCTACCGGCGTACTTGTTGATGTTTCTTTATAAACAGTTCTTGTACTTCCGTTTCCTGTACTTTCAGGGTTTTGAGGGGTTGGTTTTTCGCGCTCTGTGATAACCGGTTTGTCGGAAGTATTGATTGTTCCCGTTGAATTATTACCCGTGCGTGGAACTGCTGTACCCGTATTTCCGGTTGTCGGGTCGCTTATTCTAGGTTCCGGATAACGCTCTCTGTACGGTTTTTGTCCCCGATTCACATTCGGAGCAGGAGTTCTTACCGGTTCCATTTGTCTTCCAACCGTACGATTAGGAATGGTTGGCTTTGGAGTAGGTTCAATGCGTAAGAAACCATTGTCGTAAATACATGCGCTCAAATCACTTCCTGTAAATCCTCTTCGTTCACATTCTCTTTGAGCTCGTCTGTAATCATCTGCATTCATGTCTCCCAATGTTCTGTGTACGCGTGGGAAACTCTCGTCTGTAAATGCAAACGTGCTTTGGTTGAACCCGTAGTCAAATAAAGATTCTTGCTGAGTAATGCGGTATTGTCTTGCGTAATCCTTTGCTAAAAATGCCAGGTATTCTTTTTCCAGTACCTGGTCGCGTTGGTTGGTTGAACCGAAAACGTCCATGTTCCAGTTAGAAGAAGCTATTCCTCCCATACTGTTACGCACGTCAAAATCATCTGAACTTCTTCCGTTTGCATTTCCAAGGATTCCGTCATATGTATCTGTACAAGGATAAACTTCTACAGCAATATTATAGAATCCCATTCCGCCGGTTTGAGAACCGTCTAATTTCACTTTTTCTCCTGTTGGCCAGGTAACGGTGTAATTATTTCTTCCTGAAGGGGAAATGGTTCCTCCGTGTTCCAGGTAATAATTAGCTCCTTCGATGTAAACCGGTTCTCCGTTGATACGAAGTGGGGTCGAAGTGTTTCCATCCGGTTTTTCATTGGCATAAAAGCAAACACGGTCTCCGCCAACATTCATTGCAACGGCTGTATTCAATGAAAAATCATCGGATTGGTTGCGTTGACGAACTTGTACATTCACGTTTCCGCTTCCTGATTTTACCAGGGTGAATTCTCCAACCGTCTGGAAGGAATAAGTAGCTCCGTCAAATGATTTCAAATGCGGATCGCCATAAGTTCTTCCCATTACCGGCTTGCAATCAGGAGTTCTGTTTGTAAAACTGTTCAATCGCGACCACTGTGCACGGGATGTGCTGTCGCTGGTAGTACTCGATCG
>CBFGPJ010000280.1:0-4939 GCA_965650615.1 uncultured Fluviicola sp.
TAAAAACCCTTGGTTCACTTCGACTACGCTCAGTGACCAAGGGTTTTTTAGTATCAGATATTTTTCAGTTTGATGAACTTCTTGGTAAATGTTCCTGAATTTTTATGTACCGTAACAAGGTAGTTCCCAGATGGAGTTCCATCCATGTCAATCGGAACCAAATGCTCTCCGGCTTGAAACTCCTTCGAACACACTTCGCTGATCAATGTTCCTGCCGTATCGTAAACGTGAATGGTCACTTTTTCACCGGAACATTTGAACTTCAGAGTTGTTTGGTCCACACAAGGGTTCGGGAATACCAGCACATCGTTTTCATTGGATTTTTCTTCCAACCCTAAATTACACGAATCCAGAACAGGGATGAAATTAATTGTCTGTTCAAACATCCCTTGAATTTCCGTGGCGTCTGCCTCGAACCAATCTTTCAAAATAGACGCATAAACATCTCTAAAGTCAATTTGCATCGGTATACCTGCCTGATCAACGATCGTATTGGAAATAACCGGATTCGGCCCGATAATTCCACTGCTGATGCACGAACCGAATAAGAACAACGGTGCAGCATCCCCATGGTCCGTTCCATCACTCGCATTCGAAGCAATTTGTCTTCCGAATTCAGAGAATGTCATCCCGGCAACCCTGTTTTCCAGTCCCAGTAAGCTCAAATCATTTTGGAAAGCTGCAATAGCCGTTGAAATGCGTGAAAGCAAATTCGCATGTACACCTGTTGCAGGTGCTCCGTCAACAACCTGGGCATCATGCGTATCGAAACCATTCACATTGACAATGTAGATCTTTGTTTTCAAACCTCCGGAGATCATTTGTGCAATGTACTTCAGGTTTTTAGAAACTTCGTCGTTCGGATCATACATAGTAGAAAGTGAATTCCCGGCATTTGCAGCAGCATTTACCTGAGCTCCGTAAGCATTTGCCTGCATGATCAAAGTAGACAAGTATTCCATGTGAGAACCGTAATAAGTTCCATCGTTCACTTGCCCGGTCTCAACCAGGTTATAACTGTCAAACGGATTATTGATCGCAACAGAAAAGTTGGCTGCCAATCCCTGACAGGTTGCAGAGACTTCATAACCCATGCTGATCGCAAAAGGGTCCGGGTTTGCAGTATCCGGATAATCATCCGGGAAGTTCGGGAATTCCTGGTCCAGGTATCTTCCCAGCCAACCACGTGTTGCATTCTGGTCCAGCATTCCGGAAGTCCAGATATCCATGGATCTGAAATGCGAGCGATTCTGTTCCGGATAGCCCACATTCTGAATAATGGACAAACGATCGTTATTGAACATATCTCTCATTCCCGACATGGAAGGGTGCAGGGCATTCGTCGGAGTAATCGTCAGCAATTGATTTTGCGGGATCAAAATATTCGGTCGTTGAATGGACAAATTGGCATATTGATCTAAAGGAACCAAGGTCCCTAAGCCATCATTTCCCCCATTCAACCGGATAATTACCAATACCCTGTCTCCTGCAGATTTGGATGTCTTAAACAGATCTTCCGTTACTGCTCCAAATTTAAAATTCTTTAAAACCAGTGGTGCTCCAATAGATGAAAGTGCAACCGACTGTACAAAATTTCTTCTTTTCATAGTTTCTGATTTTGGTCTACACTTACATTACTTGTGATTCAGGCAACTGGAACAATCGGTAAAGTACCAATTCAACCCGTTGACGTACCGGACCACTTACTGTGGTATTCCCCGGATCCGCCAGGTAATCATTGTATTGGATCGTCCACTCAAAATCAGGCTGACCATTCGTTAGAATGGATTTCAAAACAATTTTTTCAGTAGGAGAAACTCCTTTACAGGTAAAGACAGTCAAAATATCGTCAATTACTTGTGGCGCACTGGATGGTAAACTTAAATTATCAAGGAAATTCAATGCATTCAGCTTGAAAGGATTTCCATTGACTACAATCCCGTTTGTCACCGTCATCAGTGCTCCCAAATCAAAACGGAGTTTTAACAAACTGGAATTTGCCCACAACCGCGTAAAAGCAGGAGTTTGATAATATGCTGTCCAACCTCCTACACTTGGAGTTCTCAGGTATTCCATTCCCATTACCTGGGACAGGTAGTAAAGATTCAGGTAAATTTCATAATTAACCGGAACGGAATATCCAGGGACCGAACCGGATGCATTCAACATCGTGAATAACAACTCCAACGGGTTCTTGATCATTGCCCCACGAACAGAGATATCGTAAAAATGTTCACTTTTCAATAATTGCTCTATTACGGGAAGGACCTCAAAGTTGTTGGAGCTAAGTGTCGACGCCATATCTGCAATCACCGTACTTTCCACACTCGCAGTCAGATCATAATTGACAAACCAGCGATAAATCTTCCGGCACAGATATTTGGCCATATCCGGCTGACTGAAAATGATATCTACGTAGTTTGCATATTCGGTATTTCCTGCATCTGTAACAACTGCCGATCCGAAATACGAACTCAACGTTTTACTGGACGTATCGTGCAATACCGGGTAAAACACACTGGATGGCTGACTCGCTGAAGTACTGTATAAATCTGCAACTGTCCACCCGGTCAAAATTTTAGCTCCGGCAGCAACATCTGCTTCCGTATAATTGGAATAGTCACCCGTCCCGACTTGCGGGCCCTTACCTACCGTGAATAGTTCCAATAACTCGCGGGCGTAATTCTCGTTCGGGGAAAACAAATTGTTTGTTGCACCGTTCAGGAACAAAAGCATCATCGGATCAATGGTCATGTCCTTTACCAATTGCTTAAAGTTTCCAAGACAATTCAAACGGTACTTTTCATGCATTCCGTAAACTGCTTTCGCCTCATTGGTTCCATCCACTCCGAAATGGTTGTCCCAAAACAAACACATTTTTTCCTGTATACTCACTGTTGGCTGGTTAATTCGTTGCATGAACCAGGCTCCCAGGGAATACAAGCGTGCGTTATTTGTTGGGCCGGGGCTTGCAGGATAAACATCATTGATCCACGTTGAACCAACGGCGGTTACTGCTTCGTCCGGGTGAAAAGCCAGGGGTGGAGAAACACTTGGAAGTGTCAATAATTGAGCAACAGTTGCATTCATTCCATTTGTTACAGCTTGTGTAATCTGGGTGAGTGTTGCACCAAACATGGTTCTGCGCAATAAATGTGCAGCTTCCGCCTTTGTCCAGGCACCTGTGTATGGTGTTAAACTCAATGAAATGGGCTCCTGTACGTTTTCTTCAGGAATCATAATAGTACGTTTTTAGCTGGGGCAAATTAACATAAATACTCGAAACAGGCAAGCTGAATGTTGCCTGTTTCAATTTTCAACCGGTTTGTCCTGAATTGACTCAATTCCCAACAAGTCAAATTTCAACTTAATTCTTAATTAATTGAATGGTTTTGAAATTTCCGGATGCATCCTGAACCCGCATCAGGTAATTTCCAGTTTGCCAGTCCTGTGCATCGAGCGAAACAGGAGTTCCGTCAAGCGATCCGCTTACAATCTGACGGCCCAATAGATCAACTACTTCATACAATCCCTTAACATCACTTTGAATTGTGAAATTCGAATGGCTTGGATTCGGGTAAACCAGTAGTGTAAAGGCAGTTTCTTCATCAAGACCTAAAGCACAATTATTCAAAGCATCAAACGTTGGGCTTGTAAATGTAAACGTTCCGCCATCAGGACAACGTGCGTATGAAACATCGGTTGTTTGCTGTCCGAAATCAACCTGGTCATAAATAGTGTTTCCATCCGAAAGAATAACAGATTCCCCGACAGCACTCAATTTGAAGCTGGCGTGTAATCCACTTTGCTCCGAATCGTCATCTGTCCAGACAATCAATACATCGTTTGCATTAACAGCCGTTCCCAGTGGGATCTGCCACTTGGTCAGATTCGTAATATCATCTGTCAGGTACAACCCGGAAAGGTCCTTTGCTACAGAAGTGTGATTGTACAGTTCCACCCAATCGTCATTCTCACCGTTTGAGTCGTACGCTGTTGACCCGTTATCTGCCATAAACTCATTGATTACAATGTCACCCACCGCCGGCAGAACAATGGTAACATTCACGGAATGGAATTCATGTTCCGCACGTGCAGGACTGAAGATCCCCGCATTTGCATTTTCTGCGTAAATGTAGTATTCCAATACAATTCCGTTTAAAGCTACATCTGCTCCATACACATGATCGCCTGCCGCTCCGTCATTGTGCGCGCCATCATCAAACATCTGAACGCGATTGAAACGCAAGGGGTGTTCCAAACGATATCCAAGATAAACCGTGGTCTCATTGGAACATACTGCAGTGATAGTCACTGTTTCTCCATAGTTTGGAGCATTATTACTTACTGCATACGAAGTAATTGCAGGAGCCGACAACAGGTAATCAGCATTGGATTCAAAAAACGAAACACGCGCATCCATCAATTGCTGTATTCCCGGAATGGATGCTCCACCAGGTCCGCCACCTGTTACAGAAGTTGTCAACCCATTCTGGAACTGTGTATAAGTATAGAATTTATATGGGTCCGCCTGAACAGAGGCGTCAATTGTTGTTCGTAAAGTACTGGCTGTTGTCAGGTAATCACCTGAATCAAAGATTTCCTGTACAATGGTTCGTAAATGGGCCATGTACATGCGTTTATACATCGGGTTCGCCATGATCTTCTGAATCAACGGATGGTTCGCAGATGTGCTGTTTGAAAAAGGATCAAGGGTTGTTGCTGTATAGGATTGTCCTTGTGTAGGGCCTCCGGGGAAACCCGCAAAACTCATATTCAAGTCCCATACGGTAGGTACGAAACGATCATTCAAATCCTTATACAAGTAGTAATTTTGACGGAAAGCTCCCGAGTATGAATCCAGGTTTACCAATACATTATTGTAAGCAAGCATCCAGATTGCACGGTCCAGATCCAATTTGCTTTCAATGGCTGCAAA
>CBFGPJ010000281.1:0-4919 GCA_965650615.1 uncultured Fluviicola sp.
TTGCCTGTGACATGGAAAGTGATGAGCGCGTAGCAAAAGTAGTTGAACGCTTATTGGAACTCGGAGTGATCAGTTTTTGGTTCCTTTCACATCCATACAGCTTCCGGCTTTCACCCCCGTTGAATATTACGGAAGAACAAATCCATGAAGTCGGGAAACTAATCCAGAAAGCGGTGAATGAGACGAAATAATGCGCCTTCGACTCCGCTCAGTCACCTTATTAATAAAACGTCTGGAATTGAAAGGTCATTGAGCGAAGTCGAAATGCCCTTTTAATTATTTTAATCCCCGCAAACGATTTCTCCAAATTCTGCGTTAGTCAAACAAACGATTTGCGATGAAGGGAATACTGGTCCTGTTTTTACTTTTTACAACTGCCGTACAAGCACAAACCTGGACTTCCGTTCCTTCCGTTCCAACCGCCGGACGAGACGATGGCGTTTGCTTCTCACTCAATGGATTCGGTTACATCGTAACGGGCTACCTGGGTACGTTCAACGAAAGCAACAAACTGTTCCAATACGATCCGAACACCAATTCCTGGAATGAAAAAGCAATTTTCCCGGGAATAGCCAGACAATATGCAAGCGTTTTCACATTAAAAAACAAAGCCTACTTAATTGGTGGTTATTCCGAGTCAAGCCAGGCTCTGAAAGATGTTTGGGAATACGATGAATTCACCAATACCTGGAAACAACTGAACGACTTTCCCGGACCGGCACGCTGGCACGCAACAGCCCTTCATATCCAGGAGGTCGGTTATGTTGGAATGGGAACCACAGCCGATTCTACTTTAGCAGATTTTTGGAAGTACAATGTGGATCTGGACACGTGGACACAACTTGCAGATTATCCCGGAGGACCCAATCGAAGTGTATTGGGCTTTCAATTGTTGAATGAAGGAATTTTCGGAGAGGGCTTCGATACGAATCCTATCAATTACTCCCCTTCCTGGTTTTCCTATAACCCGGGATCGGAAACCTGGACAGCCATTTCTCCCCTTCCCGCTGGTTTGCGTTCGTATGGCACAGCTATCAGCACCGACTTCAACGCATTGATTTGCGCAGGAATGGACCAAAACAGCACTTTTCACAACGATTGCTACATCCTGGACCATACAAAAACATGGAAAGCAGTTAGTCCGCTTCCCATAAGCGGCATAAAAGGAGCCAAAGGATTCGTTCTCAATGGAAACTTCTACCTGGGCAGTGGTTTAAAAGACAATTTCACCAGAACTTCCGATTTCTATAAAATGGAAATGCCGGTCTCCACTGCACACGAAAGTCACTTATTTCCAAATCCAAGTAAAGATTATTTCAACCTGATCTCCGAACCAAATGCAAAAGTTTCGGTGTTCTCCGTTGGCGGTCAGCTCATTCAGACACTGAAAACCAATGATGCAGGTTTTTTGGAGATCAAGCAATTGCCGATCGGCTTGTACGTTTGTCTGATCGAAGGGAAAAACACTTCCGAAATCAAAAAAATCGCCAAATTATAATAATTCGCAGGGCACCATTAGGAATTCGGAATTAGGCATTCGGAATTAGTACCTATATTTGTTAAGAAAGTTCTCTTCCTATGCGGTTTCAACCGATTAAGCAGTTCAATACCATTCTTCAGCAGGAATACCTGGAACCCACTATCAGTTGGTCTATCCGGGTGGTTTTGGCCTTAAACGTTCCTTTAATCGTCTTCCCGCTTTTTTTAGGCTTTTCCTACCACATAATTTGGGCGGCTTTCAGTGCCTATATGCTCACATTGATCGATTACAGGGGGTCGCATTACAAAAAAATGCTGATCCAGCTGGTGGAAGCAATTCTCATTCTGATTGCGGCAATCCTGGGAATGAACATTGGCGATTCCGTTACATTGTCCGTCATCGGTATGTTTGTAATTGGTGTTTTTGCTGCCTTGATCCGAAACTGGAGTGATTACGGTTCTACCATTGGTGTCGGAGTCGGATTCTTCTACTTATTTGGTATTTCCAATCCCACCCATTTTTCAGAATCACTGGTTTATGGAAAATACATCCTGTTCGGAGCAGCCTGGGCAATTGCCATTATCTTTTTGTCTTTTCCCTTTTCGGCTTCCAACCCCTTGAGAAGATCGGTAGCAACCATTTGGAAACGGAACACCGATTACCTCGATGCACTCATACAGCAATTCCTGGAACCCGAAGCAAAAAGAGACCTGCTGGCAATTACCTCTAAAGAAATCGAAATCCGCAGTGCTGTTGATAAATCCATCGATTTATTCAGTCGGAGAAAGGAAAACTCCACATTCAAAGCCGAACATTACGATCAAATGATCGAAATCCGGAAATCTGCCGCTTATTTCGGGGCCAGTATTAAATTACTGCACGAAGAATTGGAATCTATTAAAAACGAGCCGGTTCTGCTTCAAAATCATGCAATTTTATACAAGACGCTTTCAGCTTTGTCCCAGGCTTCTGCCCGACTATCCATTGTCATTTTTACCTTCCGCGGGGAAGACCTGACGATGGCCAAAGTACGGATCAAACGTTTTGAGATTGCCGCCGGAATTCTGAAAGAGAATTTACAGCAGCAGGACTTATCAGAAGACCATCACTTGATTTTGAACCAATTTATTGTGAGTTTGAACCAGTGCCAGCAATTTATGGAAAACACCATTCATTTGATGACGCAAAAGCTGAGTTTCAAGCGCAGCAATTACTTTGAAAACTATAAATTATCCTTTAACCATTTCATTGCGGGCTTGCAGCCGCGGGTTCTGTTCCAGGTGGTGCGGGAAATCTTCAATTTCGATTCCCAGCAGTTTAAGTACGCGCTGCGTGTAGGATTGGGATTGGCCCTATCTGTTTTTATCTTCAAATTTTTCAAAATCGATCATGGTCATTGGATTGCATTGACACTGCTTATTGTTATCCAACCATATTATGGCGCAACCCGGAAAAAGGGATTTGAACGGATCATCGGAACTGTCGCCGGAATCGTGGTCGGTGGGGCAATCATGCTGCTCCCGATCAAACACGAAACCTTTGTAGTGATCCTGATCTTCATTTCCTTCTTTGTTGCATATTACCTAAGGAATAACTACAAAGTGGGAGTTTTCTTCGTGACCATTATGCTGGTAGTGATGATGCAGCTTTCCAAACAAGGTTCCTGGGATCTAATTTGGTGGCGGGTACTTTCCACATTGATTGGTTCCGCACTGGCAATCCTGATCAGTTTTGCATTCTGGCCTATGTGGGAAAAACAACGTTTTCCGGCCTTGCTGAATAGCTCGTTTAATCAGAACTTATTCTTCCTGAACCAGGTAATTCTCAACTACCAGAAAAAACTTCCCGCAGGAGTTACGTGGCACAAGAGCCGCAGATTGAGCGAAGCAGCAAACAACAACTTATTCGCCTGCATTCAGCGTATGTATGAAGAACCACAGGCGCACCAGCGCCAGATTGATGTGCATTTTGCCAAAGTCGGTTCAAACATTCGCATTTCCCGGGAGATCACCAGCCTGGCTTTTGCCCTGGAGAAAGAGAAATCAGAACGGCTGACTCCTATCCTGAATGAATACATGGAAGCTATTCAGATCATTTTCTATCAGCACATGCAACGCGAAAAAGAAATGGATTTCAAACCTGTAAAGGCAATTATTCAAGATCCGATCTTTGAAGAAAATCAGCAATTCCAGGCAATCCAGGTGGATTTGGAGAAAATTGTGTTTGAGTTGGAGGCGCTAAAGGCGTTTAGGGGGTAAGTCCTCCCCCTTTCATCCCCCTCCAAAGGGGGAAAACGAAGATCCCACTAAAAAGCTCGATAGGTACTTCGAGTATATTAATATTTAGAACTGAGATTCTTCCTTTAAAAGGGGAAGTAAAATCTCCCCCTTTGGAGGGGGACCAAGGGGGAGGAAAATCACAAACTGGTAAAAAGAAAAAGCCCCTCCGCCGCCGCGGAAGGGAATCTATTGCATTATACTGCGGGATTAAGCGGTTCGTTTCCCCTGCTGCTTTTATTGCCGTAATCGATCGTGATGCGGGCACTGGTGTAGTCTTCAACGAAGGCCGGGTGTGAGTGCTTAAATACCAGGATCAGGCGGTCAAATTCTACGCGGAGCAATTCGTTCAGTTCCTGTTCCAGTTCTTTGATGGACTGGGTGATCCCTTTTCGTTTGATGATCGCTTTGCGGACGCTGTTGTTTACTTCGCTCACATTTTCCAGGAGCGGAATGAGTTCATCGAGGATCTGTGTGGTGACTCCGTAAGCGGATAATTGCGTGCCGTAGGTATCGATGTCTTGTTTCAGTTCGGCACTTCGGGCTGCCAGCTGGGTGAGCCGCAGGTCTTCGAGGTCTGTCTTGGTGAGGTTGTTGCGTTCCCGCAGCAATACATCGCCGGTGGCGCGCCCCAGGAGGAAGAGTGCATGCTGCACAATGAGCATACGCTCGCGCAGATCCGTGATGCGCAGTCTTTTATCGATGGCCACACCGGTGGTTGCGCCGAGTTGTTCGGTGACACGCACCCGCAGCAGGTTCAATTTCGTTTCAAAAGCTTCTTTAGCACTTACAAACGCCGGGATTCCCTGCCAGGTTGCCTGATGATCGTTTAAAACCGAAAGTACACTCCCGTACATGTTCAGTTTGTTTGCGGTGGATTTTTTCATTGTTCCAGTTATTAAATGGTTAACAACCCTATTAATGAAAAATGATGCCAAACTATTGTTTATCAATCGTTAAGAGTTGTTAATGGTGGTTCCACTGTATGCTTGCGCTGAAGCTTCAGCATAGGCGCAGCAAAATGTTACTGGACGCTTTCAAAAGGCGGTTTTGAACTAACTAAATTTTTCGTAGGATTTGCTGCACACGGACGCGGGTTCGTTTTCTACGAGCAAATGTTTCCGTGAGATTGAGTTCCATTTGTTGGAGATTGAGTTGGATCG
>CBFGPJ010000282.1:0-4896 GCA_965650615.1 uncultured Fluviicola sp.
ATTGATTTACTTCAACAAATTCACATATTCGTGGTAAATCCTTCTTATTTTATGATTTAATACAGTTCTCGACACTTTCTCCCACGTCAATTCGAGTATCCCGACATTTTCGTCGGGATGTATCGAGAATAAGGTGAGAGAAAACTCGAACTGACATTAAATCACTTCAACAAATCCACATTTCCGTGGATAATCTCTTTTTCACCGCTGTAAGTACAAATGGTGAAATTACACACCTCTCAATAATTGATTAATTGTTATTCGTAAACTCCTTCCAGGTCTTTGCGCTCATGCTTAGGAATGCGGAATAGCATCAATAAACCAACAACAAAGAAAAATGCAACGGATACAACAGAAAACCGCATATCATTGAAAATAATCTCCATCACACCAAAGAACAACGTTCCGGTTACAATACCAATTTTCTCTGTTGCATCGTAAAATGAGAAGTAACTTGCATGATCTTCCGTTTCCGGTAAAAATTTAGAATAGGTAGATCGCGCCATTGCCTGAACACCACCCATAACCAAACCAACTGTTGCAGCCAGTGCATAAAACTGAACAGGAGTTTTTATAACAAATGCCGCACAGCAAATGCCTATCCAGATCACTATAGAAATTCCCAGTGTTCGGATATTTCCAATACTTCTTGAAAGACGCGACATTAAAAAAGCTCCCCCTGCTCCCAATAACTGGATAAGCAAAATAGCAATAATCAACCCACTATCATCCGGTTTTCCATCTTTTATTGGCCAGGAAATTTCTTTTTTAGCGAAGAACGTAGCCATTAGCATGACGGTTTGTACTCCTGTATTGAAGAAGAAAAATGCCGCCAGGTATTTCTTTAAACGAACCGTTTGTCTGAACTCAAAAAAGACATGTCTTAATTCCCGGAACCCTTTCCAGATGTATCCATCTTCTTTTACTTCTTTTTTGGAAGAATTCGGAAGAATACGGTAAGTAAACTGCGAGAAGAATAACCACCAGATTCCTACCAAAACAAAACACCATTTTGCCTCAAGCGTCTTTGTTTGAATCAACACCAAACAAATGATCAATAACAACATCGATCCGAAGTATCCCATCGAGAAACCACGTGCTGAAATTTTATCGTGATCTTTTGGTTCTGCAATTTCCGGCAAATAAGCATTGTAAAATACCAGGCTGTTCCAGAATCCGATACTTGCGAAAAATAAACTGGTCAATCCCAGTTCAATTTTAGCCGGATCAAAGAAGTAAAGCGTCATACAGGAAAATGCTCCGAGGTAACAGAAAAACTGTAAAAACCGTTTCTTATTACCCAGATAATCGGCAATACCTGATAAAAAAGGAGAAAAGAATGAGACACACAGAAACGATGCAGAAAGAACGAAACTCATCAGCGCTGAGTTAGACAATTCCCATCCAAAGAAATCAACAGTAACATTTACACCTTCCGGTAAACTTTCATCCAGTGCATAACCGTGAGTTCCTTTAAAATGATTCGTCGTTACATTGTCATAGAAAATCGGGAAGATCGCAGATGAGATCACCAGGTTGTATACTGAATTTGCCCAGTCATACATCACCCATCCCCTGATTATTTTCTTGTCGCCTTTCTGTATTGTCATAGCCGGTTTTTAAGCTGTCACCTGATTTACATAATCATTGAGATATGCAAAATAAGAAGTCAAATTTCCGTTCAGATCTGTTTCAGAACCTCTTCCGATAATATTGTCCGGATCATCACCGAATAAATGCGGAAAGACAGATTTGATCAATTCATTTCCAAAATCTTCCGAAGCGTCTTTAGGTAATTCGCACGGTAAATTATCTACAGCCATCACCATAATAGCCCCATCTTGTTTCCAGTCGCATTCCTGTCCTGTTTTCGGATCGTAACCATAGAAAGGATCTGCAATTTTGGAAGAACGAATGGTTGAAGCGATCGGTCCCTGAATATCGCAGGAAACGTCTGCAATCACCTGGATTTTGTTTTTTTCCGACTTTAAATCTTCTTGTGTCAATATATAGGGTGATTTGCTGCTCCAGAAGTGACATGCGACATAGATATCAGCCACTTCAGAATATCGTTTGAAACTGGATTCGTAAATCTCCGGTGTCGTATAGAATTCCTGCTTGCTAAACGGCTTCCCGTCTTTGCGCTTGTAGTAATCTTCGATTTCCAAATGGGTAAACACAGGAGTATCGAATTTTTCGCTCAGAAATTCCTCCGGGCTTACTTCCGTAAAAGGTAACAAGTCCATGATCTCACGCGCTCCGTAACCAACTCGTCCAAAACCTGTTAAAACCAGTTTCATGTTTTCCGGGAAAGAAACTTTATGTAATTCGTCTTCCATTTCTTTTCTGCCTGAACATTCGTTTGCCGGTTTCAAATGAAACGTGTTTGTTTTTTCTCCGTAAGCACGAATTCCATTGTAAGCCCCAACAATTCCGGCATAACGTCCAAAACCGATGATGCGCTTATTTTCTTTTGATTTCAGGACTTCGTAATCAATCAATTGAATCTTCTTATCCAAAATTGCACGAAGCAAATTCCTGTTATAGGGTTGTTTTTTTATGGTATGTGAAAAGAATAGGAATTTTTTTCCGGGGATCAAATCGGGAATATTTACTTCTTTCACCCCCATAATAATATCACAATCCGACAAATCTTTCACCAATTCAATCCCTTCAGCAACGTATTCTTCATCCTTGAATGCACGGATCTCACTTTCCTGAACAAATACTTTCACCTGTGGAAATTTCATTTCAACCAACTTGCATTGCTTTGGTGTAAGTGGAACCCGCTTATCAGGCGGCACTTTTCCCTCACGGATAATGCCTAACTTCACTTGATTCATGTTATTTTAAAATTCTTTTATTGGTTCCGGAAGGAGAAAATTATCGATAAATTCTCTTACGACCCCCGTACCGCCATCTTTTGTTAATACAATATCTACTTCTTTCTTGACTTCCTGAACAGCATCTTTCGGACATGCACTTAATCCTACTTCGCGCATGATTGACAAATCATTGATATCATCACCAATAATTGCTACTTCATTCAAAGTAATGGATAATTCCTCACACCATTGTTTCAGAATCGTAATTTTCTGATCACGGCCAACATACACGTGGTTGATTCTCAATGTTTCAGCTCTGTAAAGAACCATCTTATCCGTAAACGCAGAAGAAATAATTCCGCAAATCAGTCCTTTTTCCTGGGCTTTCATAATGCCCATTCCATCTTTGGAATTATATTTCTTGAACTGGTCTCCCGATTCGGTATAATACATCCCGGCATCCGTCATAACACCATCCACATCCAAAATCAGTAATTTGATTCGCTCAATTTTGGCCTTCAAATGGTCAAAAACAAATAACGGTTTGAATAACAGGGAATAGAAATCCACTTCGTATTCTTCTGCAATTGCTTCCAAATCGAGGATAGACAATTCAGTTACTCCATCTACGTCAAAATCCTTCAGCATTTGATAAAAATCAACGCCGAACTTTGCGCAAAGGCCTTTTATATTTTGTTCTAAAAACAAGACTAAACCAGTTTATATCCAACGCTTGAAGCGATCGGATTGAGTGTTTGTAACAATTGTTTGAACTCTTCATGGTTCAATTGCTGAGAAGCATCTGACTTGGCAACTTTCGGATTAGGGTGAACTTCCACCAATAAGCCATCAACTCCCAAAGCCACACACGCTCTTGACAATCCGGCAACGCCATAAGCATAACCCATAGCGTGGCTTGGATCCAAAATAACCGGTAGATTTGTGTAATGTTTTAACCACTCCACTCCACACAAGTCCAAAGTAAAGCGCGTTCCAGTTTCAAACGTGCGAATTCCTCTTTCACACAAAACCACGTTCTCATTTCCACCGGAAAGCACGAACTCAGCAGCCTGAACAAATTCCTGCAACGTTGTCCCGAAACCGCGTTTGATCAAAACAGCTTTCTGTGTTTTTGCACAGGCACGCAAAATTCCCTGATCATACATTGCTTTTGCTCCAACCTGGATTACATCAGCATGCTCAATAATCTCATCGATATGTGTTGCATCGCGTGCTTCCGTTACAACGGTGAAACCATATTCTTCCCGCATTTTTGCAAGCAACTTCAAGCCTTCCAATCCCATTCCCTGGAAACTGTACGGACTTGTTCTTGGTTTATAACAGCCACCACGAAGAGACGTTAACCCCAGTGATTTCAATAATTCGGAAGATTGACGGATTTGCTCTTCAGATTCAACGGAACAAGGTCCTGAAATCAAGAGTGTATTCCCCGTTTTTCCTCCAATAGTCACATTTCCGATTTTTACTTCACGTGTTTCGGAACGGTAATTCCGTGAAGCCAATTGCATGTCATTTGGAAATACCCAATGTGCCTCCGTTACTGATTCCAATGCCGCAGGTACTTCCTTCACACCGGAACCGGTCACCAAGACATTTACACCCTGTGAAACCAGGTGAAAGGCTTTGTTTTCTGCAGCCAATTTAGCTGCATCAGTTGAACTTACTGAATCTTTTAAATGAATGATCATATTTCCCCTTTAATCAGGTTTACGAATGTTAAGATTCCTTTTGCTTTATTGTTTTGGTCCACAACGGGCAAATAAAGGATCGGGAATGTATATTTTTTAATTTGTTGTAGTAAGTCATTGACTGTAGCTGTTTCAGGAATCACCAATGGTTTGGAATTCATGATCTCGGCAATGGATTCATTGTTCAGGTTACCGCCGGTTCGGATCAGACTCTTCCGAATGTCGGCATTGGAAATCAATCCCCTCAGGTTCTTTGTTTCATCAACCACCAATGTAAATCCTAATTTTCCTTCATCAATGGAATTTAATACTTCCGAAACCCGGGCATTCTCACCAACTGAAGGCGATTCGGTCAAAGGAAT
>CBFGPJ010000283.1:0-4890 GCA_965650615.1 uncultured Fluviicola sp.
TTTGCATCTAATTGAACAACTTTGGTGAATTGGTACTTACTGTCAGTAGCGTTGGTTACTGTTTGTGCAAAGGTAATCTGGGTACTCAGAGCCAAGACTCCAAATAAAATATGTTTTCTCATTTTTCTAGTTTATGGCTCCTAAATTAGAAATTTAAGTGCAAAAAGACTTGTTATTTAGTGTATAAGTTGAAAGCGCCTTCCGGGAAGTGAACGGACTAAGCCCTTGAATTCCAAACTCAACAAATCACTGGAAACTTCACTCACAGTAAGGGAAGATAAATAACCGATTGTATCTAAAGTGAGTTCTGACCTGGTCTTTAAAACGGAAATAATTTTTTCTTCTCTTAAATTGAGGTCTACAAATAATGCACGTTGCTGCCCGGGACTTTTCTCTTCGGATTGCCAATTCATGCTTTCTATCAAATCAGCAGCATTCCGGATCAGTACAGCCTGATTTTTCTGGATGAGATTCAAACAACCTAAGGAATAAGGCCTGGAAACATCACCCGGATAAGCAAAAACATCCCGGTTATAATCCGCAGCCAAAGCCGCTGTAATCAATGAACCGCCTTTTTCACCGCTTTCTATGACAATGGTTGCATCTGTTAAACCGGCAACAATCCTGTTTCGCATAGGAAAATGTGGTGGTTCTGCTTTTTGTGAAGGAACGAATTCACTGATGATTCCACCTGTTTCCAGCATACGCTCGGCAATCTTTCGGTGTTCGCTTGGGTACATTTTCGACAAACCATGTCCTAAAACTCCCCAGGTTGGCAAATTGTATTTTAGCGCCTCAAGATGTGCATAAATGTCAATTCCATAGGCCATTCCACTTACAATGGTGACGTTTTGAGCAGCTAAACCTTCGATGAGTTCGTGAGTCAATGACTTACCATAATCCGTTGCATGGCGTGTTCCGACAATGGAAACCAGTTTTGGAGGATTCCATTCAATAGCTCCTTTTGTGTAAAGAAGTAAGGGAGCATCGGCACATTGCTTCAACCTGCGCGGATAGTCTTTTTCGGTAAAAAAAACGGTCTTCCCTCCAATGCGTTCTAATTCCTGCAATACCTTATCCGCTTCCGTTAAAGCATTCAGACGCAGTTTCATAGAAACAAAATCGGCGGGAATTCCGGGAATTTTAGCCAGGTTCAAACGCTTTTCTTTAAAAAATTCCTCCAGATCATTGAAATGGGAAACAATAACACGCGCTCTCCGACTTCCGATACCACTTAAAAAGGTAAGCGCAATTTGATGATGAATAGTTGTAAAATTCAATTTTTTGGTACTTTGGTCTCTTGAATATAAGAAAAAACACCCGTATGAAACAAGTGCTGCTCCTACTTTTTTTAGCCCCAATGACACTTTTTTCTCAAGAGATTTTTGGGATTGTTTCAGATGTGGAAACAAACGAACCGATTCCTTTTGCACAACTGAAAATAACCGGCGGAAACAGCACTTTAACAAACGAAAAGGGGGAGTTTTCATTTAAAATCGAGTCTTTTCCGGCTACGTGTATCATGTCGGCAACAGATTATTACTCAGATACGATTACGATCACTTCTAACCGGATCGAGGCCATTCGATTAAAGCCATTGATGTCTGTTCAGGATATCGGACCAGTTGTTGTAGCGGCATCTCGCAGAAGACAATCCGTTCAGGAGTTAACGATTTCACTGGACATCATTAAACCGGAATTAATTACCAATAAAGGAATCACTGATTTAGAACAGGCGGTTGATCAGGTTCCGGGTGCATACACCATGGACGGACAAGTCAGTATCCGCGGAGGAAGCGGTTTTACCTATGGTGCGGGAAGTCGGGTCCTGGTTTTGTGGAATGAGATCCCGCTTCTCTCAGCTGATGTTGGTGATGCAAAATGGAATTCGATCCCGATTGAAAATGCACAGCAAATTGAGGTTATAAAAGGTGCGTCTTCCGTGTTGTATGGTTCCGGTGCTTTGAATGGAATGATCTCATTGATAGAACGCGAACCGACTGAAAAGGCAAGTTTGAATGTGCAGGTTCAGGGAGGGATTTACGATAATCCGAAACGTGCAAGTTTGAAATGGTGGAACAAGAATCCGACCTTTTACCAGGGAGATTTAACCTTTTCAAAGCAATTCGGACGTTTTGGTTTGACCTTGGGAGCCTACGGATATACCAATGATGGCTACCGGCAGGGAGAAACAGAAGATCGTGGCCGATTCAACGGAACGATCAGTTACCGGCCAGGGAAGATTAAGAATTTCAAAGCCTCATTAGGGTGGAATGCCCAAATTCAAAAAGCCGGGAATTTTATCATCTGGCAAAGCGATTCATTGGCTTATCAACCTTTCGGTGGTGCGGATACCAGCGTGGCCGGTTCGAGTTTGACTTACAATCGTGGGATTCGCCTGTCAGTTGATCCGAGTGTTAAATACGTGGATAAATTCGGAAATAAACATCAATTGCGCGGACGACTGTATTTTATTGACAATAAGAATTACACCAACCTTTCCCAAAGTTCCAAGTCTGAAGTCTGGTATGGAGATTACCAGTTCCAACGTGGTTGGAATAACAATTCCTGGGTCTTGACAACCGGGGTGACTGCTATTGCCAATGAAGTCAGATCTTATATATTCGGTGACCACAATTCCTTGAACGGTGCCCTTTATTTACAGGGAGAAAAGAACTGGAAGAAAGTAAACATTGTTGCCGGAATCCGTGGAGAATATTTCGAGCAGGACGGGAAACAGGGAGATTCGGATTATTATTTTGGAAAGGATTCCACGAAGAAAATACCGATCAGGCCAATTCTACGTGCCGGAATTCATTATGCAGTCCTGAAACACACCCATTTACGGGCTTCTTTCGGACAGGGAGTTCGTTATCCGAGTGTTGCAGAAAGGTATACAACGACTTCAGTTGGTGGCTTACTGATTTTTGCAAACCCTGAATTGAAACCTGAAACAGGCTGGGCAGCGGAAATTGGAGTAAAACAAGGAGTGAAAATTGGGAAATGGAAAGGGTTTGTAGATGTATCCGGATTTATCAATCACTACGACAATATGATGGAATTCACGTTCGGATTTTATAAACCGGATTCGATTCCGTTCAGTTTGAATCCGAATGCGCCCGGATACTACAAAAAATGGTTCGGATTCCGCGCCCAGAAATGCGGAGTCTGCAGAAATTACAGGTGCAGAAATTTCAATCTCCGGTGAAGGAAGTATGGGACCAATCCGGGTTTTGGCCTTATTGGGTTATACTTACATGAACCCACTCTCGAAGAACCGGGATTCTGCTTACCGCTCCACTTTTTCCGATACATCATCCAATTTATTAAAATACCGTTTCAATCACCTGGCGAAAGCAGATCTTCAATTGGAATGGAAAGGAATCA
Organism: uncultured Fluviicola sp.; assembly: GCA_965650615.1. GTDB lineage: Bacteria > Bacteroidota > Bacteroidia > Flavobacteriales_D > Crocinitomicaceae > Fluviicola. The sequence continues at coordinate 3,388 of CBFGPJ010000283.1, forward strand.
GTATCGGAGGATCGATGCGTATGAACAGTTACATGAAGAACATCGATGCGATTTTTGAAAACGGGTTTTTGGGTCAGGAAATCCTTCCGGGATTGAAAAATTACCGTTCGGAGCACAACGGAATTTCCATTGTTTTTGATGCACGAATCGGATATTGTTACAAGGAAAAGTACAAAATTGCGTTCATCGTGAATAACATTGCAAATGCGGAATACATGACCCGGCCAGGAGACATTCAGGCACCGAGAAGCTTCATGCTGCAGTTGAGTTATAAGTTATAGGGATTTTAATGTCCTGTCGAGTGGCTTGCAAGGTACGCGCAAGACTTATCGAGACAGAGACCTGTCTCCTCGATACTTTTATTCGTTCCTCATACGAAACTCGGATGGACAGGCTTAATCCTTAATCTCTGAGGATATAGTTAGTTCGATCTGAAAAACTGCGTAATCACTTTCGCCTTTGCTTTTCCAACAACCGAAGCCAGGCTTTCTTCGTTTTGTTCCTTTACGCGCTTCACGGATTTGAATGCTTTGATCAGGTCCTGAACGGTTTTTTCGCCGATTCCGGGAATGGTTTCCAATTCGTTATTCAGTGCACTTTTGCTTCTGCGGTTCCGGTGATGTGTAATCCCAAAACGGTGTGCTTCGTTCCGTAAATGCTGAATGACCTTGAGTGTTTCCGAACGTTTATCCAAATAAAGCGGTAAGCTATCACCCGGGTAAAACAATTCTTCCAACCGTTTTGCAATCCCGATAATGGCAATTTTTCCACGCAGGTTCAGTTTTTCCAGCGATTCCAACGCAGCACCCAATTGACCTTTTCCACCATCAATAATAATCAGCTGAGGCAAAGGCTGCTCTTCTTCCAGAAGTCGTCTGTATCGGCGATAAACCGCTTCGCGCATGGTGGCAAAATCATCCGGGCCTTCAACCGTTTGCACATTGAAATGCCGGTAATCCTTTTTACTGGGTTTTGCATCTTTGAACACAACGCAGGCAGAAACCGGATTCGTTCCCTGGATATTCGAGTTGTCGAAACATTCTATGTGAACCGGAAGTTCCTTCAAACGCAGATCCGTTTTCATGGTTTCCAGGATGCGGTTGGTGTGTTTTTCCGGATCCTTGATTTTTTCCTGTTTGATTTTCTCCAGGCGGTAAGACCTGGCATTCCGAAGGGACAGATCAATTAAAGCTTTTTTATCTCCACGTCGCGGAGCGAAAAACCGAACACCTTCCATTTCCCAGTCTACATCCGTTTCAACCAGGATTTCTTTTGCTTCACTTTGGAAACGCTCACGCAATTCAGGAAGTACAAAAGTGATGATATCAGCTTGTGTTTCGTCGAGTTTTCGTTTCACCTCAACCGTAATTCCATGGATGATTGCACCATGATTGATGACCAGATAATTTACAAAGACCAGATCATTGTCTTCCACCATGGAAACTACATCAACATGGTGAATAGTTGGAGAAACAATGGTTGATTTAGCTTTGTATTTTTCAA
>CBFGPJ010000284.1:0-4887 GCA_965650615.1 uncultured Fluviicola sp.
GCCTCTTCAATTTCTGGTTTGATCTTACGTGCAAGTGAAGAAATATTGATCAGATCATCCGTCATTGCTTCACGCAAAAACGGGCTTCTACCAATAATTTCTTCTGTTATTTTTCCAATTGATAACATAATTTGGTTTGAATTAATAGGTGTGCAAATTTAAACAAAAGCACACAGAAAAGGGAGTAAGACTGTTAGATTTTATACAAAATGAACAAACTATTGATTTCAACGAAGAAAACTTAATGTTTGATGAATATTCTGTTGGGGTAAGATTATCGTGTGATTAAATGGGTAAACTTTAGTTATAGTTAGTGTTATGCACGCGTATGATTCTTAACAAGATTTAAAACATATTCGAGTTGCTGTGTTTCAGTCATTTCTGAATTGTCTACCACTAATGCGTCCTTTGCCTGGGTAAGCGGACTAATTGCTCTTGTACTGTCAATACGATCACGGTGCTTCAGGTTTTCAAGGATTTCATCCAGGCTGTTTGTTTCTCCTTTTGCTTGTAATTCGAGGAATCTTCTCTGCGCCCGGATCTCTGGTTTTGCAGTGATAAACAGCTTTAATTCGGCGTTAGGGAAGACTACGGTACCGATATCCCTTCCGTCCATGACAACACCACCGTTTTTCCCCAATTCCTGTTGTTGTTTCACAAGGAATTCACGAACTTCCCTGATGGCAGCTACTTCGCTGACGATATTGGCAACTTCCAGCTGTCGGATTGCATCCGAAACATCTTCATTGTTTAAAAGAACAGGGCGATTTCCTTTTGCGTCCGCCTTGCCGAACTGGATATGAATTTGAGGAAGACTGTTCACAACACAGCTCAGGTTGATTTTGTGTGCCCCTAAAGCGCAACCGTTCTTTAGCGCGTAAAGTGCCACACAACGGTACATTGCTCCGGAATCAATAAACGTATACTTCATTTTCTTTGCCAATGCTTTTGCAAGTGTGCTTTTTCCGCAGGAAGAAAACCCATCAATTGCGATCGTGATATGTTGCGTGGATTGCATGCTGCGAATTTAGTTTAAAATCAAGGAACAGCAATTCCTTTCAATAAAAAAGGGCTCGTCAATGACGAACCCTTTATATTTTTTAGATGAATCTACTATTAGAATCTCCATCCTAGACGGAACATACCCATAACGTTGTTAGAGAATCCGCTTTGTTTCATTTCATTACCTGTAGCTTCAACTGTTACACCTCCTGAAGTTACTGATGCAGTTCCTTCTTTAGCAGTGTAAGAATTAAATCCTAAACCTAATTCAACTCCTAAGTAGAAGTTCTCTGCAAAATAGTAATCAGTACCAGCGATTAAACCAACACCGAAACCAGCAGTTTTTTGCTCTGATTTTTCAGAGTAATCTGCAGCAACCCAAGTTGCACCATCTGTTTGGTCACCTTCAGTTGTCATTTTACCCATACCGAAGTTGATATCTAAACCAGCATATGGAGACAATTTCTCAGTTCCTTTGAAGTGGTACTCACCTCCGATTCCGATAGTTGTTGTTCCCATTCTAGAAACGTATGTTCCAGAACCACCAGTGTTATCAATTTCGAATTCGTAGAAATTGTTAGTAGTTTTGCTAGAGCTGAATCCTAAAGACAAACGGATTGCGATGTTTTCAGTAGCAAAATAACGGAAACGTAATCCTGGAGCAACGATAGATGGAGTAGTACCACCATTAGTTGTAGGATTCAAGTTTGTAGCAGAAGAATTCATGAAACCGAATGCAGCAACACCAGCAACGTTTCCTTCCAATGTCATTGGAGCTCCTTCTGTTGGTTTTTGTGCCATTACAGCAGTTGTTAAAATCATTCCACCTAAAAGTAAACTTAACTTTTTCATGTTATAAATTATTATTGGTTTGGGCAAATCTACGTATTAAAAAGATTCAGGTTACAAAAACATGTTAACAAATTTCGGTGAATAACTTAAAAATAAGTTCTTGATATAAGCGTAAATCATTGATTTAAAATGAACTGCGCCTACTTTTTGGAAAGTAAAAAATTTAAAGTCAGGCCGTGCTGACTGCCGGCAGCAGAGTAGATATACCACCCATAATCAATACTGAATCGTTTGAAAGCCATACCTGCTCCAAAGCTAAAACCGGCTAATCCTCCCCGGCCTACAATTGCCAGTTCTTTTCTTCTCTGGTAGTCGAAGGCTGTCCTGATTTGAAGTTTTTTACCAATCAGGATCTCCAATTGGATTTTTGCATGTCGTGCCAGGTTATCAAAGAATCCGGATTTTTTTACCTGGACCGTATCACCCGTTAAAGGATCTATCCGTGGTTTTGCGTTGGGATCAACATACGAAAGGTTCCACTTCTGTAAATGTTGAGCAACTAAACTGATCCGGAAGGGTGCGTGTCTTAATTTATGAGAGATACCTAATTGAACTTCCAAAGGCAGTGGATTTTTCTCGGTTGTGAATCCTTTCCATTGTACTCCCAGGTTTTTGACAACCCCAACAATATTTAAGTTGTGGGCAGAATCCCTGTAAAGTCCTGCAATATCAAGACTGGTACCGAAAGCGGTATACGAATCCAATTGAGAGTAAAGAATGTTTAAAGTGGCACCGGCCGACATGCGCTCGTTGAATGCATGTTGTGCACTTGCCCCAAGGATAAAATCACCCGGACTGAATGTTCCAAGGTTCGTTCCGTCAATATCCGTGCGTTGCATTTTACCATAAGAAGAATATCGGAAATGGACCATTCCCATCGTCTTTCTGATCTTTCTGGCGTAAGTCAGTGCTCCTGTATTGACTCCGCTTGTCAGGATGGATTGGTTGAATCCGAAACGGCCATGCATCTGGTAGTTCATAATTGCCGGATTGTTCAATCCAAGGTTCAGGTCATTGTCATAAATGGTGATTGCATCGCCACCCAAAGCCATAGTTCTGGCATTGTACTGAGAATTTAAATTCTGAAACGAATGAATTCCTCCGGTTTGTGCAAAAACAATAGATGGAAGTATACTAAGTAATATGAGCGCCAGTTTATATTTCATATGTGGCAATAACGTTTAATTTTTGTCTTCATTGTTCAGGTCTGATCTTTTTCCAAATTCGATCACTTCCATTTTTTCGATTTTATTCCCGTTTATTTGGAATCGCAAGGCTGTTTGGATCGAATGAAAACCTTTGTTCCCGCAAGCTCCCGGGTTCAGCCAAAGGGTGTTTTTACTTTTGTCATGCTGGACAAGCAATACATGTGAATGTCCGCAAACAAACAGGTTGGGTTGTGTTTCACGGATAAAATCTGCCGAATTCTTACTGTATCTTCCCGGTCGTCCTGCAATGTGGGTCATTGAAACGGAAACTGCTTCAATCTGAAAATGCAGGTATTCCGGGAATTCCGACCGGATTGCCTGGTCATCAATATTTCCGAAAACGGCACGCAATGGTTTGAATGCTTTTAACCGGTCGGTAATATCCAGGCTTCCGATGTCTCCGGCATGCCAGATCTCGTCCACATCTTTGAATAATTCAAAAACACGTTCGGGAAGAAAACCGTGTGTATCGGAAAGCAAACCAATTTTTACCATGAAACGAATCGAATGACCACAAAACTAAACATTTTGTGAAATTGAAAATTGAAAAATGGAGAATTGAAAAGTGTGAAGATTTTTTGCTTTTTACTTTTCAATTTTAAAATTCTCCATTTTCAATTAAATCCATGTCCTATCTGCCGAGTTCTTTTTATATTTGTCCGTTAAACAAACAAAAACGGGTAAGCATGGCTACGAAAACAGCTTCAAAACCATCAAAAACAACAAATAAGAGTGCATTGAAAGGCACATCTAAATTTTCGAAAGAGACATACGTTAAATGGTATAAAGACATGCTTTTAATGCGTCGTTTTGAAGAGAAAGCAGGACAATTGTACATTCAGCAGAAGTTTGGTGGATTTTGTCACTTATATATTGGTCAGGAAGCGATCGTTGCCGGAACAGTCAGTGCATCAAAGCCAACGGATTCTCATATGACTGCTTATCGCGATCACGCGCATCCGATCGGATTGGGAACAGATGTTCGTGTATTGATGGCTGAATTATATGGTCGTTCTACAGGTTGTTCCAAAGGAAAAGGAGGATCCATGCACTTCTTCGATAAGGAACGGAATTTTATGGGTGGACACGGAATCGTTGGAGCGCAGATTCCAATGGGAACTGGTGTTGCTTTTGCTGAGAAATACAACGGAACGGATAACGTAGTGTTCGTTTCAATGGGTGACGGAGCAGTTCGTCAGGGAGCGTTGCACGAAACATTCAATATGGCGATGAACTGGAAATTGCCGGTAATCTATATTATTGAGAACAACAATTACGCAATGGGTACTTCTGTTGAACGTACTACGAACGTAACGGATTTATCCAAGATCGGTGATTCTTACGAAATGCCTTCCAAATCTGTGAACGGAATGTCTCCCGAAGCAGTTCACGAAGCAGTGGAAGAGGCAGTTGCAAGAGCGAGAAGAGGTGACGGGCCAACATTATTGGATATCCGCACATACAGATACAAAGGACATTCCATGTCGGATCCGCAAAAATACCGTACGAAAGAAGAAGTAGCGGAATGGATGGAACAGGATCCGATCGAACATTGCTTGAATATGATCAAGGAAAACAAGTGGTTGACTGACAAGCAAATCGAAGAAATTGATACCTGGGTGAAAAACGAAGTGGAAGATTCGGTAAAATTTGCTGAAGAATCTCCGTATCCGGATGCAGATGAACTGTATGAAGACATCTACCAGGAACCGAACTACCCTTACATTATTGAATATTAATTAGAATATAATAAATCGCAGATGGCTGAGGTTATATACATGCCCAAATTGAGCGACACCATGACAGAAGGTGTTGTTGCAGAATG
>CBFGPJ010000285.1:0-4870 GCA_965650615.1 uncultured Fluviicola sp.
TTCCAACTCTCCTTTAATATTTGCAAGAGGGTAACCGTGCTGCATCAAGATAAGATTCATAATTAACCTGCAAGTCCTTCCGTTACCATCAATGAATGGGTGGATCCGAACAATGCGCTCATGCATTTCAGCTGCAAGAATAACAGGGTGAAGTACCGTTTTGTTTTCCTTGTAATATACAAACACTTCTTCCATAAGCGGATTAAGCAGATATGGTTCCGGAGGCAAATGAGTACTTCCTGAGATACGAACACCAATTGCGCGGTAAACACCAGCGTTCTCACGATCTATTCCTTTTAGGATTAAATAGTGGATTTCTTTCAAAACACGTTCCGAAAAAACAGTTTTATTCTGAACGATTTCTCCCAGGTAGCTAATCGCTTCTGTGTGATTGATCGCTTCCAAATGCTCTCTGACAGATTTTCCGCCTACTGTAATTCCATCATTAACGACCAGGTATGTTTCCTGCAAAGTCAATGTATTTCCTTCAATTCGATTGCTTTCGTAGGTATAATTCAAATTGAAATATTCCTCCATTTTTTGAAGCTGAAATTGATTCAAAGGGCGTTTAGATTCCCATAGCTTTAATAAATCAGAACACTCCTTTAACAACTCACCTAATTCAGAAGAAATAGTTTTTTCATGCTTTGTCTTGATCTTACGGTTGTATTGAATTCGTTTCTCGGCAACTTGCATTGCCTTTTCAAACAAACGGCTATCATTATCAAATAAAGCATAGATCCGTTCACCTATCCAGGTTGCCTTGATATCATCTGAATTCAGATCCAAATGGGAAATTAACAATTGAAGGTGTTTTTCTGAAGGTTGTCTTTCGCCCTTTTCATATTTGTTCAATAAAGCCACATCTATCCCCGAAAGGCCTGATAACTCTTTCAAAGTATACTTGAACCGCATGCGCGCTTCCTTAAAAGTTGATCCTAAACTCATATTGACAAAGTTGTTTTAGACAAATCTAGTCAATTTTTTCGGGTAAAAAAATCCCTGAAACATTTCAGGGAACTTTTTTACAATATTAACATCGCATCTCCGTACGAATAAAACTTATATTTTTCTTTAATTGCTTCGTGATATGCTTCCATCATTAAATCATGACCACAGAAAGCCGAGATCATCATTAATAAAGTAGAAAGCGGGGTGTGGAAATTCGTAACCAAACTATCCGCAATGCTGAATTCGTATGGATGGAAAATAAATTTATTGGTCCAGCCATCAAATGCTTTCAACATGTTATCTGTAGAAACAGAAGTTTCAACCGCACGCATAGAGGTTGTTCCGATCGCGCAAACGCGTTTTTTATTTCTTTTCGCCTCGTTTACAATGTTTGCAGCTTTTTCAGTGATGATTACCTGCTCAGAATCCATTTTATGTTTTGTGAGATCTTCTACTTCCACAGAGCGGAAAGTTCCTAATCCAACATGCAATGTAACCTCGGCAAAATTCACGCCCTTCAGCTCCAAACGCTTCAACAACTCGCGGGAGAAGTGCAATCCTGCAGTTGGCGCCGCAACAGCCCCCTCTTCTTTCGCATAAATTGTCTGGTATCTTTCCTCATCTGCTTCTTCTACATCGCGTTTGATGTATTTCGGAAGCGGAGTTTCTCCCAATTCTGTAATTTTCGCTTTGAACTCTTCGTAAGGACCATCGAATAAGAAACGTAATGTTCTTCCTCTTGAAGTTGTATTGTCAATTACCTCTGCAACCAAAGAATCATCGTCACCGAAGTACAATTTATTTCCAATTCTGATCTTACGAGCCGGATCAACCAATACATCCCATAATAAGCTTTCGCGGTTTAATTCTCTCAACAAGAATACCTCGATCTTCGCACCCGTCTTCTCCTTATTTCCGTACATACGTGCAGGAAATACACGTGTATTGTTCATGATCATCACATCACCTTCTCCGAAGTAATTGATTATATCCTTAAACAAACGGTGCTCAATTTTTCCGGTATCACGGTGGATTACCATCAATCGTGCTTCATCACGGTTTTCACTTGGGTATTCAGCAATCAGTTCGTCCGGAAGGTCAAAACTGAATTCAGAAAGCTTCATTTTATTCATACAAGACTGTATTTTTAACGCTTAAAATCAAAGAGCGCAAAAGTATAAAAAATCGGGCTATTTACAAAGGTTGTTCTTCAATGAATGCGATCCATTCTTCAACACTCTTGGAATCTTTAATATCATAAGCCCCGGATTTGGTTCTGTGAAGTGCTATAAGTGTCGCCCCACACCCCAGCTTTTGTCCGAAATCATGAGCAATTGAACGAATATAAGTTCCTTTTGAGCAGGAAATCTCAAAATCAACTTCCGGAAAACGGGATGTGTCAATCCTGAAATCCATAATTTCGATCGTATTGGCTTTCAATTCCTTTTCAATCCCGGCACGGGCATAATCGTAGGCACGTTTCCCGTTAATTTGCTTTGCAGAAAATAAGGGCGGAACTTGTTGCTGCTCCCCCAGGAAACTTAAACGCACTTCTTCCAATTCTTCTGCAGTTATTCCCGATGTTTCCTTATCAGAATTGTATTCCGTTTCCAGGTCGTAAGAAGGAGTCGTCTTTCCCAAAAGAAAAGTTCCGGTATATGTTTTGGCGTCTGCAGTAAGACCTTCGATCAGTTTGGTGTGCTTCCCAATGCAGATAACCAATAAACCGGTTGCCAGGGGATCCAGGGTTCCGGCATGTCCCACTTTAAGCTTCTTGACACCTAATCTCTTGCGCAGATGCCAGCGCAGCTTGTTTACGGCATCAAATGAAGTCCATCTGAAAGGCTTATCCACCAAAATAGTGCTCCCATGTGCAAATTCTGTAATCATATTACAATAAGAAATAAAGCAATAATAAGCTTCCCGCAACTATCCGGTACCAACCCCAAACCTTAAAGCCATACTTATTCAGAATCCCGATAAAGAACTTGATCGCTAAGACTGCTACTATAAAAGCTACCACGTTCCCAATCAGGAAAAACATCAGCGATTGATTGGATGCAAAGATCATTTCATATCCTTTTTGTTCAATCGTCGGGCTCACGGTCCATTTCTTTAAGAAAACGGAATAACATGTAACAGCCAGCATCGTTGGTACTGCAAGAAAGAAACTGAATTCAGCAGCAACCTTTCTTGATAACCCCTGTTGCATACCTCCGATAATTGATGCTGCAGAACGACTTGTACCAGGCATCATAGCCAGGCATTGCCAAAAGCCAATGATAATTGCCTTACGAAATGAAATATTTTCTTCTTTCACAATACGCGGTGTTCCGAAAAACCGGTCAATAAACACCAATATAATTCCACCAACAATTAGTGTAATAGCAATCGGAACAGGCTTTTCCAGGACGCTTTCAATCAGATCATCAAAGAACAATCCCAATACCAATGCGGGGATCACAGCAAAGCCAAGTTTTAAGTAAAATTGAAAGGATGTTTCTTTAAAGAATTTTTTCCAGTAAAGAAAAACAACCGCCAGGATTGCTCCAAACTGAATCGACACCTGGAACATTTTAATAAATGCACTATCCTGGATTTCGGCAATGGAACTTGCAAAAATCATATGCCCGGTTGATGAAACAGGCAAAAACTCAGTTAGGCCCTCGATGAGGGCCAATATCATTGCTTCAAACCAATTCATGGATTATTCAGGGGAATTAGAGTCTTTCGCTTTCTTCATGATGCCGTAGATCATTACGACAAAACCTGCTACAATTAAAATCGGAGCAACTGTAATCCGAACGGAAGAGAACAGCTCCTTTTCATGAAATTCAGCAGGGGTATCAGAACCACCGCCAATCATCAGGAGGTAGCCAATAATATTGATTGCCAAACCAATGAAAATGATTCGCAGGTTTTCTTTTTTAATCGGAAAGTCGAATTTATTGTTCATGATATAAATGAATGTGTCGCTAAATTAATATAAATCATCCAATTTCGCACGCAAATATTTGTTTAGCGCAAACCAAGTCGAAACAATAGTCAAAAGACAACCGATAATCAACAGCGAAGCAAAAAGCAGTAACACGTCCATGAGTTTCATATCAATTTCAATGATATCAAGCACGTTATTCAATGCGAAAAACACCGTCATCAAAAAGGCCATTCCGATAACACCGGAAACGATTCCCTGGTAAATGGCCTGTTTCAAAAACGGCCTTCTGATAAATCCGCTGGTTGCACCCACCAATTGCATCGTTTTAATCGTAAAACGCTTGGAATAAAGTGCCAAACGGATCGTATTATTGATCATTGCAACAGCAATAACGATCAATAAAGAAGCAACCACCAAAATAAGGAAAGCGAATTGCTTGAATCCCAGGTTCACTTCTTCCAAAGCTGCTTTGTCGTAATTTACTTCCGCAAGCATATCACCGAATTTATCATTCAGCCTGGTTTCGATTTCTTTCATTCCTTTTTTGGTAACAAACGAACTTACAGGCCTGAAATTAATCGTTGGAGGAAGTGGATTTTCACCTTCAAAAATAGCAAGGATCTCAGTCGAGTTTTGATCTGCACCCTTAAATTCATCAATCGCACGTTCCGGTGAAACGAAGACTACTTCTTTGAAACAATCCCACGATTTCAATTCTTGTGCCACCTGTTTGATATCAGCAGCGTTGTATTCTGATTTAAAGAACAAGTCACCGTGTAAATTTTCCCTGGCTTGTTTTTGCAGTGAATCCAAACCGATCACACCGGCCAAAACCAAACCGATCATAAACAAGACCAACGAAATTCCAATGACGGTTGAAATGTAACTGGTTCGCAGCCCCTTCTTTCCTGTTTTTTCGATTCCTTTACTCATCTCTACGAAATTACACTTTTTAGACACATCCTCTTTTGATTAATTTGA
>CBFGPJ010000286.1:0-4856 GCA_965650615.1 uncultured Fluviicola sp.
CGATTATTGTTGTAATTCCATCCGTATTTAAATTATTCACCAATATGATGCGGGTTCATTTCGCTCCGAACAAGTCTCCGGATGCGATTGCTTCTTCTGTTGGGTTACATCCATTTGTGGCAAAAGAATTGATCCGTAATTGTCCGAATTATCCGCCCAAAGTTCTGGCACGGAACGTAGAAATTCTGCATAACTATGATCTGAAGGCAAAAGGAGTAGGGAATAGTTCTACCTCAGACGGTCAGTTATTAAAAGAAATGTTGGTCCAAATCCTCAATTGATGAGACGTTTTTTCCTCTTACAAATTCCGGATACGGAAACTTTCCATCTTCCCGAAGAAGAATCCAAGCACATTGTCCGGGTTTTGCGTCATGAAAATGGAGACCGGTTCCTGTTATTGAATGGAAAAGGATTGATCGTTACAGCAGAAATTATAGATGCGCACCCAAAGAAATGCCTGGTGAAAGTTGTTTCGAAGGAAGTGAAACAAAGAACAGGCAAAGGCTTTCATTTGGCGATCGCTCCAACAAAGAACCTGGACCGTATGGAATGGATGGTCGAAAAAATCGTAGAGATCGGTGCAAGTAAACTGACTTTCCTGAATTGTGAACGTTCCGAGCGGGTTCAATTGAAATTGGATCGTTTGCAACGGGTTGCGATTTCAGCAATGAAACAGGCGCAACACGATTTTCTATTGGAAATTGAAGAACTGCAGAACTTTTCCGATTTTGTTACAGCTAATCCGAATGGAGGTTTGGCCCATTGTATGGAAGGAACGAAGAAATCGGTTCGCGAGTTGGATTATCCGTCCCGGATTTTAGTTGGTCCGGAAGGCGACTTCAGTGAATCGGAATTGAAATTGGCTTTGAAACACGGATATGAAGCCGTACATTTGGGAGAATCACGATTGAGAACAGAAACGGCAGGAATGGTTGCCTGTGTTCTGGCAATTAACAGTTAAATAGCATGAAAACAGTCATCATAATCACCACACTTTTTTTGAGTACACTTGGATTTACACAGGGAAGCTATCAAATTGCATTTTTGAAATATAGTGGTGGCGGTGATTATTATGCCAATCCTACTGCTTTGCCCAATCTTGCCCAATTTTGTAATTCCAATTTGGGAACAACTATTTCGAAGGAGGCTCCTTACGTTGATGTGGGAAGTCCTGAATTAAGCTTGTATCCCTTCATTCATATGACAGGACACGGAAACGTGGTTTTTTCCCTGACAGAAGCTGAGAATTTGCGAAATTACCTGTTGGGTGGAGGTTTTTTACATATTGACGACAATTACGGGATGGATAAATTCATCCGTGAAGAATTGAAGAAAGTATTCCCGAATAATTCCCTGGTAGAACTTCCGTTTTCACACCCGATCTTTCATCAGAAATACGATTTCAACGGTTTACCGAAAATCCACGAACATGATGGGAAAAGACCACAGGCTTTCGGAATTATTATTGAAGGAAGATTGGTTTGTTTGTACACCTATGAAACTGATCTCAGCGATGGCTGGGAAGATCAGGCTGTTCACAACGACCCGGAAGAAAAGCGGAAGCAGGCACTTCAAATGGGAGCAAACATCCTGATGTACGCTTTTCTTGGAGGATCGAAGTAGTCGTTTCCCCCTTTGGAGTACCGGCCTAGTCCTGATAGCTATCGGGATTTGCTTACTTTTTGGTCTGCCGCGGCGGATAAAAGTAAGATCTTCAAATAGGAGCTGTGTATTCTCTGTTAAAGATACTAAAACCCTTTTTTTACTCGCTGTTTTTAGCTAAATTACTCTTAGTTCACATCTAAAATTGAGTTATGAGTTGGTTAGTAGCATTAATTATTGGAGGTGTTGCCGGTTGGCTGGCCGGTGCGATTATGGACAGCGACAGAGGAGGGATTTTTTTCAATATCATCCTGGGAATTCTGGGAGGTATTGTAGGGACCTGGTTGTTCGGTTTGCTGCACATTTTTGCCCCCGATAATATTTGGGGAGTCTTATTAACTGCCACAGTCGGGGCAGTTGTCATTATTGTAATAGCCCGTCTGATCACTGGTGGTAAGGTTTGATAAATAATATTACGAAAGAACGCATAGTAATTCGTAATTGACGTTTGTCCATTGGGACAGTCGTCATCGTTAACAAAAAACGGGCGCTGATTTATCGGCGCCCGTTTCCTTTTATGTTATTATGAAAGAAAGTAGGGGCGGAAAATTTTCCGCCCCTACTTTCTTATCTGCTACATTCGATTTGGAACCGTAATTCCTAACAAATTCATCGAACTCTTAATCACCTTTGCCACATTCTGACTTACCGTCAAACGCAACGCTTTTTGATTTTCATCCGTTTCGCTTAAGATCATAACGTTTTGATAGAATTGATTGAATAATTTCACCAATTCATACGTGTAGTTCGCAACCACAGAAGGAGCATACGTTTTTGCGGCTTCTTCAATAATGGAAGGATACAAAACCAATTGCTTAATGATTTCCTTTTCGGAAGCACCGATTTCCGTATGGGTATCCAGTTTAAAACTGCTTGCTTTTCCAAGAAGCGACTGGATACGCGCGTGAGCATACTGAATAAACGGTCCTGTGTGACCATTCAGTTCAATGGATTCAGCCGGATTAAACATCATACGTTTTTTCGGGTCTACTTTCAATAAATAATACTTCAATCCACCCATCCCGATGGTTTTGTACAAGACTTCGCGATCTGCTTCGCTCATTCCGTCCAAATGTCCGCGTTCTGCAGTCATTTCTTTTGCACTTTCAATCACTTCATCCATCAGATCATCTGCATCGACAACCGTTCCTTCGCGGGACTTCATCTTCCCGGATGGTAAATCGACCATTCCATAAGATAAGTGGAAGCAGGATTTTGCCCAGGAATACCCCAGTTTCTCCAGGATCAGGAAAAGTACTTTGAAGTGGTAATCCTGTTCGTTTCCTACTGTATAGATAATTCCTGTTAATTCCGGGTAGTCATTGAAGCGGTCAACGGCTGTTCCCAAATCCTGGGTCATGTAAACCGAAGTTCCGTCAGAGCGCAACAATAATTTGTGGTCCAAACCGTCACTTGTCAGGTCGATCCATACAGAACCGTCTTCTTTCTGGTAGAAAACACCCTTGTTCAAACCTTCGTTTACCAGGTCTTTTCCAAGAATGAATGTGTCGGACTCGTAATACAAACGATCAAAGTCAACTCCCATTTTCTCATAGGTTTGATTGAATCCGTCATAGACCCAACCGTTCATAGTTGTCCAAAGCAAATACACTTCCGGATCTCTTCCTTCCCAACGAACCAATAAATCTTTGGCTTCGCGCAAAATAGAAGTTTCATTTTTAGCCAGTTCTTTGATCTTATCATCCAGGCCAGCGACCGCTTTTTCGTCTTTACCTGCTTTCGCTTCCGTAAATTCGTGGTATTTAGCAATCGTTGCTTCAGAATAACCTTCAAATTTCCCTGCGTTCCATTCAGCGATAATTGCTTTCGCTTCTGCATTGAATTGTTTGTCAAATTCAACGTAGTATTTACCAACCAGTTTATCGCCCTTCATTCCTGTGTTCTCCGGATTCTCACGTTCTCCTTTTTCATTGAGAGGTGAAAATTTCTGCCAGGCAAGCATGCTTTTACAGATGTGAATTCCACGGTCGTTGATAATCTGTGTTTTGATCACTTTGTGTCCGTAAGCATCCAGGATCTGAGCAACAGAATATCCAAGGAAATTATTACGCAGGTGACCTAAATGTAAGGGCTTATTGGTGTTCGGAGATGAATACTCCACCATGATTTCCGGTTTGGAGTTCTTTTCAGCCAATCCGAACGTTGCATTGGAATCGATCTCACTCAATTGCTGCGTCCAGTAATTATTCGGGAAACTTAAATTTAAGAATCCACCGATAATTGAATAATCGCTTACACAACGAACATCGTCCCTCAAAAAATCACCAAGCACTTTTCCAATTTCTTGCGGAGCCTTTCCAGCAAGTTTCATCAAAGGAAACAATACCAGGGTGGTATCTCCTTCGAATTCTTTTTTTGTTTTTTGAAACTGAATCAGTGAGTCAGAACACTCAAAACCAAATAAGAGATTTGATTTTTCAATAATTGCCGACTTGATTAAATCTTCCATTAGGACTTGTTTAATTGAAAATGTAAAATTTAAAATTGAAAAGTTGAAGAACTGTTCTTTAGTAAAGAGTAATGGTTTTGTTAAGTCCGATTCCTCTTTTCAATTCTCCATTTTCAATTGTTAATTGTTTAATGCGGCCGTCACCGATTCCAGCAAAGAGAATGCAGTTTCTGCCATCGTATTTACCTTATTATCCAGGCACGGGTTTACTTCAACGAATTCAATACACACCGTTTTTGGATTTCGGGCCAGCAAAGTTAATATTTCTTCCGCTTCTTCGGGGAAAATACCGTTTCCAACCGGAGTTCCTGTTCCGAATGAAGTGATTTCCGGGTCCATCGAATCTACGTCAAAGGAAACATAGATGATGTCACAAGGTCCCAATTGCTCCAAAACATGATCTACAATTGCCGGGGCGCCTTCTCTGCGGACCAATTCTACGGTATGATTGGTAATGTTGTTTTCCGCAATTAATTGGTTTTCTTCGTGTTCGGTATCTCTTACACCGATAAACACCAGGTCTGAAGGATTGACTTTGGCAGCATTGGTGTATTTGTACTTCAATTCGTTCCAGACAGTAACTGTTTGCTCTGAAGGTGTATTGCGTTTATATCCTAAATTATCATTTCCCAGCGAAAGGCTCAAGGGCATTCCGTGAATATTTCCGGATGGAGTAGTGTATGGTGAATGTAAATCTCCATGCGCATCAATCCAAACAACTCCC
>CBFGPJ010000287.1:0-4821 GCA_965650615.1 uncultured Fluviicola sp.
GTACAAAAACCTCCGAAAGAGATGACTGCATCTTTCAAAGAAGATTTGTTGATGGAATAAATCTGCTCCTGAGTCAATTTTAACCCGTGTTTTTTCATGTCCTCATAGTTTCTTCCAATCAAAAACGGAAGCCACATTCCTTCGTCTACACGAGCAATGTTACCCAATGAGTAGGTCAATAAGACCAAAGCGAATACTATTTTTTTCATTCTTTAGTTTAATTTAAAAGAGCGCTAAAGTTAACAACTTTTAAGAGGAATAATTGACCGTTTGTGTATTTTTTGAGTTCAAGATGATTGTTACCCAATTAAAATCCATCTCCTTTAAGCACAATTAATCCACCTACTTTTTTCCAAAGCAAAAAGAATGAGCACTGCTCATGAAGACGAAGCATGACTTTATAAAAGTCAAATGCTGAGGTAGTAGGCAAAAATGCTTTTGTCCCCATTACGGCATTCAGAAAAACTACTTTTCCGGACCGCTCTGTGGAAAGGAGGGATCAGGATCCGAAATGCAATCCCACAGTGTTTAGAAAACCACTGTGGGATTAGCACTTTCCGGAGCGGTTAGCCGGAAAGTTAGTTTTTCGTTTTCAACCGGGAACTATAAAGGACGGGAAATAATTTTGCTGCATAGTTGCAATTAACCTGTCGTGTAATGAGGACTTTCTCTATCACGGACATTGTTCTGCATTATTCCAACAATTCTTCGAAAAAATAAATCTATAAAGATGACAATTGAAAAGCCTGGTTAAAAAAATGGGACTTAGAATTTCTCTAAGTCCCCTCTTATCAATTTTTACATTGTCAATTATCAATTAACAGTGATTTCATCCAGGAACAACCAGGTCGGATTTCCTTTACCCAAATGCCAATCCGGACACGGTCCGTAATTTTCAATGCTGAAGCGGATAAATTTACAGGAAGTCGGAGCAATCTCGTAATCCACCTCTCCTACTTTCATTTTTTCGCCTTCTTTTACCGAGCCTCCCGGAACTTTGCCCAATTTGCGGTAATTCACTCCGTCTGATGAAACCTCAATGCTTACACTTTTCGGAGGGAAGATCCACGATTTTTGATCCTGCAAATAGGAGAAACGGATCGATGAAATTTCTCTCAATTCATTCAACTCAATAACTCCCTGAACATTCTTCCCGAATGAACCCTGCCATTCCGTTCCGCGGTATTCTTCCGTACCTTTTTGTCCGTCCACCAAAGCCTGCGGGCCACCTCCCGAATATTGATTGGCATATTCGGTTGCAAGGGTGATTTTCTTATCTCTGATGTATTTTGTAAATAACGTTTTGATCACTTTACTCTCCGAGCCATCCTCACGAACCACTTTTGCGTATACCGTTGTTGTTTCGTTTAAACGGATATTTTTCCCTCCCTGCTTATAAAATGGCTGGTACTTCTCTCCGTCAAAACTGTAATAGACTTTTCCTTTTTCAAAGAAAAGCACATCGATTCCCAATTCCATGGTTGTTTCAAACATCGTTTGAGAGGTAGTGAAAAACGGAACCGGAACAAATGCCGGGCTAATTTCATGTCTCAAGTCCAGTTCGTAATTGGCTACCTGTTTATTCGGTTTTGCCCCCATTGAAATTTCCAGGATTCCCCCTTCTTTGATCATTTGGTGGGTAATGAATAATTTTTGATAAGCCTTCCCGTTCCAGGAAATCGATTGCACGTATTTATTCTCCGGTGAATTATTCAGTACATTGATTTCAAAAGCGCTGTTCTCTCCCTGGATCTTCACATGGTCCATCATCGGCCGGCCGATTGTATACGTAGGACTTCCCGGGGAAACCGGGTAAAAGCCCATGGAACTTAATACGTACCATGCCGACATCTGTCCGCAATCCTCATTTCCTGAAAGACCATCCGGTTGATTGGTATAAAACGTTTTCAGGATCGTATCGATAAAGTATTGTGTTTTTTCAGGAGCACCACAATAATTATACGTATACGCCATGTGATGCGACGGTTCATTTCCATGTGCGTATTGACCTATCAAACCGGTAATATCTGCCTGTTCACGTCCCGACATGGAAGAAGAACCCAGGAATAAGGTATCAAGGAAATTGATCATTCCGTCATTTCCGCCGTGCATGTCGATCAATGGCTGAATGTGTTGCGGAGCCGCCAGGGAATACTGCCATCCGTTTGCTTCTGTAAAGTGGTGATTCACTTCATTCGGCTTAAAGTAAGGCAAGAAAATCCCATCTTTTCTCGGTTGGAAAAAACGCGTTTCCGGATGCATTAAATTCATCCAGTTTGCAGAACGGATCTGGTATTTCTTTGCTACATCCATTCTTCCCAATTTCTCCGCAAATTTCGAAATGCACCAATCATCATAGGCATATTCCAATGTTTTGGAAACCGATTCCGCTTGAGTATTGGCAGAGATAAACCCGGTCTCCTCGTATTGCTTCTTCCCCAATTGATCTGCCATACTGGAAGCGATCATAGCTTCCAATAAGCCTTCCGGATCTTCCAATGGAATCCCTTTCAAATACGCATCGGTGATCACTGAAACCGAATGATACCCGATCATGCAATCAGTTTCATTATTGGATAAAGTCCAAACAGGTAATAAGCCCGTGTTTTTATATTGCTGATAAAACGACGCAACAAAATCAGATACTTTCTTAGGCTGAATAATGGTATACAGCGGATTTGCACCACGATACGTATCCCATAATGAAAAAACAGAATACAATGACTTATCGGATGTCTGGATCTGATCATTGTAATCACGGTATCTTCCGTCCACATCTGTCCAAAGTGACGGATGAACAAAGGTGTGATAAAGTGCTGTGTAAAAGTTATTTAAAACCTCTTTCCGAGACGATCTAACCTGAATTTTCCCCAATTCAAGATCCCAGGCCGCTGTTGCTTTGGAACGAACGATATCAAAATCAAAAGTTGTCAATTCTGCTTTCAGATTGGCTGTAGCTCCGGCTTCATCTGTTCCTGAAATACCAACCCGTACTGAGATTTCTTTCACTCCTTGCGGAAATTCCAATACGAATAAGTAATTTCCTTCTTCCTTGTTTTGGATCCATTTTGTTTTGGTGAACGGGATGGAAGTTTCCAGGCTAAAAGCAAGATGCTGATGTGCTGCCCAGGCTTCTGAAACACGTCTTCCCACAACCGTTGTCGAAGAAGTTTTCATTGCTTCAACTTCCAATACACGGTCCCTGTAACCTAAATCAATGATGATATATCTTTTTCCTTTAGGATTTGAAAACTGATAGCGATGCAAGGCACAACGCAAAGTAGTCGTTAAATCTGCTGTGATCCCGTTTTCCAATTCCACATGATAGTATCCCGGAAGCGCCTTCTCTTTGGAATGTTTAAACACGGAACCAAAACCACCCGCTTTTTTATAACCGGGAACGGTATTTAATTTTCCCTGTTGCGGAACCAACAAGACATCTGCATAATCCGGAATTCCTGTTCCGCTTAAATGTGTGTGACTGAATCCGTAAATAACCGAATCAGAATAGTGGTAACCACCACAACCATCCCAGCCTTCATAACGCGTATCCGGTCCTGCCTGTACCATTCCAAATGGAAGTACCGGTCCGGGAAAAGTATGCCCGTGTCCGCCCGTTCCTACAAATGTATTGACGTATTGAGAAGGACTGCCGATAACTCTATCGGCTTTACTGATTTGGGAAATCTTATTTCTTGCAGCATCCGAATTGGTTTTTAATTCCTGGATTTGCGAAAAACTCGTAAAAGAGCAAATCCCTAATAGCACTACAATTCCGTTTTTCATAAGGTTCAATTTTATACCATCGGTCATTGCCGACACTTATCATCCACATGGCGGATATTTATAAAAGCGATGCTTGCTTCAAGATTGCGCTAACGCTTGTCTTATATCAAAAGCAGTGCTTTTTCTTCTCATTTTTTGATCGCTTTCCAGAACATGGAAGCAGCTGTACCCAATACAGCGGCATTCATATCGTGAAGAGCTGAATTTCGAATTTCGATGTGTCCCTGGTAAATTTGGAGCAGGTTTTCCTCCATGTATTTTTTTACTTTTTCAGAGAAATAAGATCCGCTTTGGGCCAATCCTCCGAACAAAATATATGCTTTCGGGTTAGAGAATGCTGCAAAATCAGCTAAAGCAATTCCCAGCATTTCCGCCGTATAATCTACAATTTCACAAGCAAATTCATCACCGGCACTCGCAGCCTGGAAAACATCCTTGGCGGTAACTTTGGAAAGCCCGTTCAACCGTGAATCAGCTTTATGGATACTGTCCAATTCTTCGACACTGCGAACAACACCTGTACTTGAAACATAGGTTTCCAGGCAACCATTTCTTCCGCATCCGCATAAACGACCGTTATGGACCACGCGAATGTGTCCGTACTCACCGGCAAACCCTTGTGACCCGACAATCAATTCACCATTGATAAAGATTCCTGAGCCAAGTCCGGTACCCAGCGTAATCAACACAAAATCATTCAGATCTTTTGCATTTCCGAATAAATGCTCACCAATTGCTGCAGCATTTGCGTCGTTGGCCAATAAAGTAGGTCTGTGAAATTTTTGTTCGAATAATTCAGCAATCGGGATTACTCCTTTCCATTTCAGGTTCGGAGCAAATTCTATATTTCCGGTAAAAGCATTACCGTTCGGAGCACCAACACCTAAACCAAGTAAATTGTCCAAAAATCCATTCCCCTTAACATCCTGGTAAATCTTTTCGACCAGGTCTTCCGGATCAGAATAGTCAGTTGTAGTAATGGATTCCTCGAATAACACCTCTCCGTTTCAGGGAATGCTGGCAACCAACCCAGCC
>CBFGPJ010000288.1:0-4810 GCA_965650615.1 uncultured Fluviicola sp.
AAGTACAAGTCCATGAGAATTAATCTCCCCAATTCTATTCATATAGCATTTACGACTTTCTGTTCTATTCGTAGTTATTAGCAAAGCTAAATCCGTCAGAGTCAATTCGTCTTGATCACTTTTGCCCAACAATGTTTTTAGGCAATTGTTCAAACTTGATATTGCCTGTACATTCACAGTTTTTACATATGTGGTAAACTCCCATTTTTTCTGAATGAAGAACTGTAAGTTATTATCATATAAAAGTGTATTAGATGATCCAGTAAGTTCATCCAACAAACTAGGATTAAGCTCTGTACCCATCGGATAAATATCTTGTTCCAAGCTTTCCCCTTCGTCCTGATAGCCTTCATATTTTATCTGATGGTCGTTATTATCTATGACAAAATAAATTGTAGTGTTTTTGCTTTGTTCTTGAATAAATCTCTGTGGGCTTTCCAAAAATGTAGTATAATCAGTCAATGATAAATCATTATCTGTTGGCGTATCATTTGCGAAAATAGAAATCAGAAAGAGTTGCCGAAATTGCTTTTCAATATAGGGCAATATTATTCTTTTGACATTAAACTCATTCAAGAGCCTCTTTATTCCTGAAACATGATCATAATCCAAATGAGATATAAACAACAAATCAATATCGTTCGAATGATGATAGTACCAATCATTCTTGAAAAGCGTTATTTCTCTGTTTAAAGAAGCTGTATTGCCTGACACATATCGACTCGTACCACAGTCATAGATAACTGTGAAGGTTTTTCCACTTTCGGGACTATGAATTCTTCCTCCATAAAATGAACCTTGCCCGGCTTTAAAAAAAGAAAATTTTGATCGCATTATAATTAGTGAATAGTTATTCAATACTACCAAAAAAAACTGAAATACAACACCTTTCGAGCAAAAGGGAATCGAACCGCTATAAATTTTAGGAACTTAATGTAATCGGTACTTGTGGGAGATTTGGATTTTTTCCTCCTCCTCATTCCTCCTCCGAAGGAGGAAGCTTAATCTAGCTTCGAACCAGGACTATCTTCATTCTCATTCTCATTTTCGCTTTCAAAAAGAAGAGCCTACAAAAATGAGAAGCAGAATGAGAATGAAGAACAAAAAGAAAGCCCTGACGATAAATGTCAGGGCTCTTTCTTTTTGTGGAGTCGGAGGGGTTCGAACCCTCGTCCAAACAATGGTTTCGAATGTCTTCTACATGCTTATTTTTTGATTGGTTTTCGAGCTGGATTCGGACAAAAACACCCAAGACCCAACCTTAGCTTCTAAGATCTCACACCGCACGCGAAGCTCGTTTGGTGCCAGATTTTCTAAAATGATTCCCCTGAGCCTACTAACCGAAAATCAGAGTCGGTAGAGGAGAAACTTGTCCGTGTACTATATCTTCCACTGGATTAAGCCGAATTCATCTAATGAATTAAGCAGCAAGTGCGTATGACGTATTGTCAATTATTGTTCGCAGCAAGATATTTAAGAGCTTCACTACAACGCTCTGCATGCTTCCCACCGAAATCTCGATCGCTGTCAAATCCAATGTCGACCCCAGTTGTAACACACAAAATTAAGAAGAAAATGTGGATTCAGAGAATATCTTTAGAATTGTTAACCAAAAATAAAATCGGTGGAATAAAACAGAAAAGTCTCAGAAGCGAAATTGTGAAGAACAATCTGATCTTTCACTTACGTTTCATATTGTCCGGGATTAAATTGTCCACTTCATTTTCTTGAATTCTTCGGAAGTAAACTCGACCACTCCATGCATATAGACAATTTGGTCCGCTCGTTTCCCGTTTTCCAATTTTCCCGAGACTTTGATACCGATGAAACCCGTTTGTGAGTATTTATTGCCAGGTTGTTTTAATTCGTCATTGAGCTTCAGGTATAGTTTTTCTTTGCAATGATCAAGGTTCACAACCATAACTTCATTGCGCTTGTGGCTATCAACTACCTCTGTCAGAAAGTTCAGTGAAACAATGGATAAGTTGATTTTGATCTCTTTATCTCCCACGCTTGCTGTATAGGATTGTTTTTTTATGTGTGAGTTGGGGTGAAGGAGACCATCGGGTTCCATAGCAATTTTGCCAGGCCATCCGGCCATTTCAGTAACAGGCAGATTCAACTTTTTCAATATCAGCTGCATTCCGGTGTTTACAGTTCCTTCACCGTCACTGGTAACTGAAACAGTTGTGTAAACGGGGATAGATGTGGTTTTTATGATATAGGAATTGTCGTATATCGGACCTGTTTTTCGGGGAATAATTTTTTCGGGTGAAACCCATATTTCATGCATATGAACAGATTCTTCACTACATCCGGATAAAACGAGTAATAAAAAACTTGCTTTTAAGAGCGTTGATTTGGTCATAAGTTTGTGGTAAGATTATCTAAAAAAAAGAGGGCATCAATTGAATACCCTCCATGTCAATTTATTTATTCTTCTTCATCGTCGTCATCCCAGCCGGAAGAACGATTGCGGTTGTAATCGATATCGTCGTCGTCATCGTCATCAAAGAAGCGATTTCCTTTTCCGCTTTTCCTGTAAGCTTCCATTTTGGTTTTCTTCGGAGCATCTTTTCCTCCGCCACCACTGCTGCGCGTATCTTTTTCTTTTTTGCGTTCAACTTTTGCCGGAATAATGTCATCCGGACTAAAAGTTGGTTTACTGCTACGATTGTCGTCTGATTTTTTGTAATCAGATTTGGTATCACTCACAGAATTTCGGTCGTCTCTCGGACGGTCATTTCTAAAAGGTCTGTCACCAGAACGGTTATCACCGCCCGATGGTTTTCCTCCTGAAGCGCGGTCGTCAGCTTTCTTAACGGCAATATTACGTCCGTTAATCGCATAATTGTCTAAAGCTTCAATTGCTTGGTCAGCTTCTGATTCATCCGCCATTTCAACAAAAGCAAAACCTCTTGGTTTGCCTGTTTCACGGTCTTTTGCAATAGTCACACGGTTTACTCTTCCGTATTCCTCAAAAAGGGATTTCAACTGGTCTTCTGTTGCGTTGAAATCGAGTTTTGCCACAAAAATACTTGTCATCGGTATTTAAATATTCTCTTTTGTTGCCCCAAACGAGGCATTTGTTTCGAACGAAGATATATAAATTTTCAAATTCTCAAAACTTTGAATGATAATTCTGTCATACCAATTATTCATTGGTTCCCGTCAAAGATTTTGTGTGTGAAATTATTGTTTGTTCTTTAGCAAATCGCGGATCTCCATTAAGAGCTTTTCTTCATTGGAAGGTTCCGGTGCCGGAGCAGGTGTTTCTTCCTCTTTTTTCTTGCGAAAGGTCATCGCTTTGTTCATTCCTTTTACCATCAGGAAAATACAAAACGAAACCACTATAAAATTAATAACAGCAGCGATAAATTTCCCCAGTGCAATCCCATTTAACTTCCAGTCCGCGATATCGGTAACACCAGCTTTTTCTAATACGGGATTTAATATTACCGGTGTAATAATATCGGTTACCAATGAAGTAACAATTGCCCCGAACGCAGCTCCCAAAATCACAGCCACGGCCAGATCCACCACATTCCCGCGCATGATAAATGCTTTGAATTCCTTTAACATAGTTCTTAGTTTGAAGTTCTACCAAATATAGCATTTATCCGATCTCATCCAAGAAATTATTGGTTCGTTTATTGTTTCAATGAATCGTTTGAAGGCATTTCACAAGTGGAGCGCATTGACGGACAAACAGCTTTCGTCCCGAAAGCTTTCGGGATTTCTTTTTGCTACTTTTTCTTTTGCGGAAAAAGAAAAAGTAGATCAAATCAAAAAAAATACGTTGTTAAGATTGAAAAGGAATGCGTTGCTGGATCGAACGCGAAAGCGTGATCTCGTCTGCATACTGGATCTCGGAACCAACAGCAATTCCTCTGGAAAGTGCTGTAATCTGAACGTTTGTTGCATGCAACTTTTTGTACAGGAAGAAATTGGTCGTGTCACCCTCCATCGTCGGACTTAAAGCCAGGATGATCTCATCTGCCTGTCCTGTGCTGCATTTATCAACTAAAGGCTGAATAAACAAATCATTCGGGCCGATTCCGTCCATCGGGGAAATGATACCGCCCAATACGTGATAAATTCCCTGATATGTTCCGGTGCTTTCGATCGCCATCACGTCGCGAATATCTTCTACCACGCAAATAAGCCGGTGATTGCGCTTTTCGTTCGAGCAAATGGAACAAATGGCTGTGTCGGAAATATTACCACAGGAAGAACAGCTTTGTACATGTGTTTTGAGCTGTTGCAGGATTTCTCCGAAGCGTTCCAGTTCTTCCGGATCACGTTTCAGCAAATTCAGCACCAGGCGCAATGCGGTCCGTTTACCGATTCCCGGTAAGGAGCTGAATTGCTCTACTGCTTCTTCAAGGTATTTCGATGGAATATTCATCACTTCAAAAGTACGGATTTTAGGTTGTTTCGAAGTCTTTCGATTCATTTTAGGGCTTCATTCACTAAAAGGACTTGTGTTTTCTGGCTTGAAGCAGTATTTTCGCGCTGTGGATAAAATACAATTTGAACTTTTAGGTTTACACTTGCAGGAGCCGATGGCCCTCATCCTGAACTGGGTCATCGCGGGTTTTTGCCTCTTTGCTTTTAATAAACTGGGTAACTTCAGAAATGAAGCGAATTTCTACTGGCGCTTGTTTTACCTGACTTTCGGACTTTCTACGTTTTTTGGTGGAATGGGACACCTGTTCTTCAATTACTGGGGATTCTTCGGAAAGTACCCAAGCTGGATTTTCGGGTGTTTGGCAAATGGGTTCGCTGCGATGGGAATGTTCCATTTTAA
>CBFGPJ010000289.1:0-4796 GCA_965650615.1 uncultured Fluviicola sp.
CGAAGTGAGACGAATAGACAATCAGTTTCAGTTGCCGGGTTACGGAATAGCTTCCAGTTTCTTTGTGTTGAACTATTTGCAGTTAAAAGCTTCGTATGAAAATACGTATCGCTTGCCGGAAGGGTATGAAGTTTTTGGAGACGGATTACTTCAATTACCTAATGCGGACCTCCAACCGGAGAAAAGCCAGAATTTCAATGCCGGGTTCCTCTTTGGGAAACGTTTCGGGAAACACCTGGTGAATGTCGATTTCAATTACATGTATCGCTTGCCGGAAAACCTGATCCGTTCCGTAGCGCTTGGAATTACTTCCCGGTATGAAAACCTGAGTCGTGCAAAGGTAAATTGTTTTGAAGGAGCAGTGAGCTATTCGTATAATGACCAATTCAAAATCGAGTTCAATGCAACTTATCAGAATATTTTAAATGCCTCATTAAAAGACAACGGCGAACCGGACGAGTTATATATGGACCGCTTACCGAATGCTCCTTATTTGTTCGGAAATGGTTCGTTTACATACAATACGAAGCAATTCGGGAAATACAAGCAACGGTTCAACTTTAATTGGACCACATCCTATATCGAAGAATTTTATTTGAAATGGCCGAGTTTAGGTTCCTTAAGTTCCAAATTCATTATTCCAAGACAAGTAGTAAGCAATGTTTCTGTGAGTTTCACAAGTCACGCCGGTCGTTACAATATTTCCCTTTCGTGCATGAATCTTTTTGATTCCATGTGCTATGATAATTTCAGGGTCCAAAAACCTGGAAGAAGTTTCAATGTAAAACTGCGCTACTATTTGCAAAAGCAGTGAGAGAAAGCATCGCTTTCGAAAAACATTCGCGAAAGCGGATAAAGAAAAAGTTAAACACAAACAAAAAAGTTAAATGAAAACAAAAAGTACACTTGTAATTGCTGTGGTTGCCCTTTTGGGAATGACAACAATTGCTTCATGTAAAAAGAAAAAAACAACAGAAGAAGATGAAACAATTGTTCCGGCTTCAGGATACGTTTTAGGATTGAAAACGACCAGTGCAGGCGCTGATGCAGAATATCTGGTAACAGGAACAGATTTGATGTCCGGGACAATTTCAGCTACCGGTAACGGAATCGAACAAATGGGATGGATGTATTACCACCAGGTTGGAAACAAATACCTTGCAATGGATTACACGAACAATGTGTGTACAGGATATCAAATTGCCAACAGTACTTTGTCATCTGCAGGAAGTTTCGTTTTTGACCGCTTGGATGTTTTAACGAATGATGCAAGCGGAAATGTATTTGCTGTGAGCGCACCATGGGGTGGAGGATCGTATGATTGTAAATTCCAAACAGTTAATCCCAATTCGATGTCCATTACGAGTACTCAAAACGTAGTATTTAATGTTTTGTACAACGACACCATGGCGCAATTGAATATGTGGCCAACCGGGACCTTCATCAATAACGGGAAATTATATGTTTCCTATTATCCTTTGCATGGGGCTTCCTGGGATACACCGCGCACGGATACGGCCTATGTGAATGTGTATACCTATCCGGGATTGAATTATGTAACTACATTTAAAGATACACGCACCGGACCGATCGGGTATTACGGAGGTTCACCCGCAATTATTGAAGACGAGAACGGGAACCATTATACGATTTCTACCTGTTCATTGGCAGCAGGATTTTCACAGGCAACAAAACCTTCCGGGATCCTGAAGATCAATGCAGGTCAGCAGCAATTTGATAACAGTTACTTCTTCAATACGGAAGCACTTGGATATAAGATCCTCACCGGGGTTTATGTTGGCAACGGAAAAATGCTTGCACGTGTGATCCCGAATTCAGTGGATGCACAATCAGGTGGAAGTTGGGCTGCTTTTGGTATCGATGTTCCAATTCACCAGATTGCGATTTTGGATTTGAACAACCAATCCCTGCAGATCGTAAATGACGTTCCGGCTCATGGAGGTCAATATTATACTCCATTCTATATGGAGAACGGAAAAGTATTTATTTCAGTGAATACAGGGTCGAATGCCTATATATACCGCGTTGACCCTTCAAACGCAACAGCACAACAGGGAGCAACTATCGATGGAAAATCCATTCAGTGCTTCTTTAAATATTAAGCCTATAACCCAAATAACCCGATTACTGCTCACAAAGGAACCGTCAGGGGCGAAAAATTTTTCGTCCCTGACGGTTTTAATGTTTTTACCTCCATACGAAGAACGAATTCTTTGCTAAATTTGCCCCAAACTTAAACAAATGAAATTTTGTGCTCTTCTTATAGCGGTAGCTACTGCTATGCCTATTGCCCTTGCCCAAACTACCGAAAAAGCAGAAATTTGGAAACCGAATAAAAAAGGATCTTTCTATATTTACTGGGGATGGAACAGGGAGGCCTATACCAAATCGGATATTACATTCTGGGGAAAATCGTACGATTTCAAATTAAATAATGTGATTGCAAATGATCGCCAGTCATTGTACCGCTCGAGCCTGTATTTGAATCCGGCTACGATGACAATTCCTCAATACAACCTGCGATTGGGATATTTTTTCAAAGACAAGTACGAAATCTCGATCGGGGCGGATCACATGAAATACGTCATGAAGAGTTTCCAGACAGTGGATATGAACGGGAATATTGAAAATTCGGGAACTCCATATGATGGGGCTTACGATAACCAGCCAATGGTCATGGATACTTCTTTTTTGATGTTCGAACACACGGACGGATTGAATTACCTGAATGCGGAAATAAGAAGATCAGATGCCTGGTTCAATACAAAGTATTTCAACGTAAGCACAACTTATGGGGCCGGTGCGGGAGTATTGGTGCCAAGAACAAATGCAACGCTTTTGGGGAATCCAAGACACGATGAATTCCATTTGGCCGGTTACGGAATTGGTTTGATCGGAGGTTTGAAATTAAACTTCTTCAAGTATATGTTTATCCAGGCGGAAGCGAAATATGGCTTTATTCATATGCCTGATATCCGTACAACATACGATCCTGCTGACAGAGCGAAACAGCATTTCTTCTTTATGCAGTACAATGTCGTTTTCGGCGCGCAGTTCCAGCTGACTAATCGTGTGAAGAAAGAGAACTAGTTCTTTTAATTAGGAATTACACACCACTCGCAAGTCATTCTCGATACATTCTGCCATGTCAATTCGAGTGCGAAGCGTATCGAGAATAGTGGCAGAATACTCGAATTGACCAAGTGGGGAGAAACTTTTTCTATTTTTTGTGAAAGAGTAAAATCTTCGGATCCCCGTTTTGACCTTCATTGGAAATGTATAAATCACCGTTTTGCATAATGGCAATTCCTTCGGCTTTATTGAATAATTGTGGGTCGAGGACTTCCAGGTGCCTGATTTCACCTTCCGGATTAAATACGAACAGGTAATAATCGGAAGCACTAAGTACATAAAGCAACTTGCTTTCCGGATGAATGTAAATGGCCGAAAGCAGGAATTTCAAGGTCGGTTCTTCTTCGTTGGGGTTCTTTTTACCGGGTTTTGAAGGCAATTCAATCTGATTTCCAGCGGCAAAATCCTTGATCGAATTGATGTCATAGGTATAAAGCGGTTCCGGTTTAAGTTTGTTTTGTTTCAAGTCGAAAGCATAGATGGTACGCAGGTTTTTGAATTCAGCACCTTTCCCGATCCTGCTTTTTGAACCGATCAATAAGCGGTTGTTTTTCGGATCGAAACACAATCCTTCGTTATTTTTATTCGGAATTCCCGTTTGAATGGAATCCAGTGACCATTTTGATGCCTGGTAATTATGAATATGAAATAAAGTGGCATCACTTCTCAGTACAAACAGGTCTTTTCCTGTAACTGCAATTCCTTCATAATCTCCCGGTCCGGCAAAATGAATCGTATGTTTGATCTGTTGATTCTTCAGGTCGTAAATAAAAACAATTCCTTCTTCATCCTGAACACATGCCAATGTTTTGGAGTCAATGATTGTAAGCCCGGAAACTTCTCGCAATTCAACAGGGAGAATAATGGTCTGATCCGCTTGTTTGAGATTATAAGGAAGGGTATCCTGGGCAAAAGAGATCAATCCGCTTATACTGAAAACGACAAGTAGGAATCTGTTTCTCATAGTTTAAATGTATGTTTTTTAGACTAAGACGCGAGACTAATTCTGTCTATAGTCCTCTGTTTATGGAGCTTCAGTCTTTTGATCAGAGAGTCATTTCGTGGAACCGTTTTGCATCCCGGATGATCTCCAGTAATTCGGGCTTTTTAAGCAGGCTTTTACTTAGTTCTACATACCTTGTTTTCTTTCCGGAGCCTTCAAGTAAATGGTGTTTGTTTGAAAGTTCGGCTCCTTTACTGAAAGACAATTTCACTCCTTTTTGAGAAGGGAATAAAACACAAACCATGCCTTTGTATCCCGGACCGTAACTAAAAGCGAGCATCTTGGCAGGAATATCCAGTTCCTGCTGACTGTTCGGAAGTTCTTTTTCCAGTAAAAACTGAGCTTCCAGGAATAATTCCCTTACCGGATGAGGATATCCTCCTAAAAAAATCGCAAGTGATGAACTCATTACAGATCGAATTTTCGTTGGTTCAAATCTTTGAATTTACTCACTTTTTGAATATAAAGTGCCCAAAGGATACTTCCTCTGTAAAAAGAAATCGGTGCTTTGGTATCCATCTTTTTCCATTTCCTGCGTTCCTTCATGGAAGACGGAAGGTGATTATAAAATGACATGTGAGCTCTGAATACTGCCCAGAAGTGGGGGAATTGCCCTTTGAGCAAGAATATGAATGCAGCC
>CBFGPJ010000290.1:0-4778 GCA_965650615.1 uncultured Fluviicola sp.
AACCAACTGGGTGTTGAAGTACTGATTTTCAAATCGTAAGAAAGCCAAATCATCGGCGCTTCTTCCTTTGTTTTCAACCTGAGCCGCATATTCCAGTAAACTGGTTGCTTGCCCGATTAAATCCAGGGCAATATTGGTTAAAGCAATGTCTTCCTCGATAATCGGTCCGTGACCACACCATTCAGAAAGGCGTTGCCCCAGGATCAAGCTATCATCAGCGATACGTAATGTATATGTAAATAAGTTGTTCATATTTTGATTTTAGGATATTAAGACCTTAGGATGTTAAGACTGGAATTTATTGAAGTCCTGAAGTCTTAAAATCTTATTGTCTTAAAATCAATCTTACATGTGTCCAACACCATCCGGAACTTCATAAAAAGTAGGATGACGGTAAATTTTACTGTTAGCCGGTTCAAACAATGCATCAGAATCAGCAGGATCTGAAGCAAATACCTGGGAAGATTCAACTACCCAAATTGAAATTCCTTCACTGCGTCTGGTGTACACATCGCGTGCGTTCTCAACAGCCATTTCTGCATCTGCTGCGTGAATACTTCCTACATGTTTGTGGTTCAAACCTACTTTACTTCGGATGAAAACTTCCCATAGAGGCCAATCTTTTCCTGCCATGTTTTTCTGATTATATTAAGATGCTTTTTTTGCTTTTTTCTTTTCCGCGTATGCCATTGCAGCCTCTCTGACCCACATACCTTCTTCTTTTGCTTTTAATCTGGTTGCAATACGTTCTGCATTACAAGGTCCGTTCCCGCTAACTACTTGCCAGAATTCGTCCCAATTGATCTCTCCAAAATCGTAATGACCTCGTTCTTCATTCCACTTCAAATCCTTATCAGGAATTGTCAATCCGATCAATTCAGCCTGGGGTACTGATGCATCAACAAACATCTGACGCAATTCGTCGTTTGTATGTCTTTTGATCTTCCAATCAATGGATTGCTGTGTATGAGTTGAATCTGCATCGCTTGGTCCGAACATCATCAATGCCGGCCACCAAAAACGGTTCAATGCATCCTGAGCCATTGCTTTTTGCTCTTCGGATCCTTTCATCAACGTACACATGATTTCGTATCCCTGGCGCTGGTGAAATGATTCTTCTTTACAAATACGAACCATTGCACGCGCATAAGGTCCATAAGATGTTCTGCACAATGGTACCTGGTTCATAATTGCAGCGCCGTCAACCAACCAGCCAACTGCGCCCATATCGGCCCAGGTTAAAGTGGGGTAATTGAAAATGGAGGAGTATTTCGCTTTACCGGTGTGCATATCGTCGATACTTTCCTCACGGGAAGCACCCAACGTTTCCATAGCACTGTATAAGTATTGCCCATGACCAGCTTCATCCTGAACTTTAGCCAATAAAACAGCTTTACGTCTTAAATTTGGAGCACGTGTGATCCAGTTTCCCTCAGGAAGCATTCCCACAATTTCAGAATGTGCATGTTGTGAGATCTGACGGATCAATGTTTTTCTATAAGCATCAGGCATCCAGTCTTTCGGCTCAATGCGAATATCCTGCTTTAGTTTCTCATTAAACGCGGCCTCGAGATCGGCTAAATTTTGTTCTTTCATATAGCTAGTTATGAGACCCAAAGATAGTGAATTTTGGTCAATTTAACGGTATATAATGCCTGGGTGTTTCTGAATTTATTCTAAAAAGCGAGCCTTTGATAACCAAGTTAACTAAAAGGTTAACGGATTATCATAAAATAGAAATGCCGAACCTGAAGAGATTCGGCATTCCGGATTGGGTATTGGATTTAAATTTTGGTGAATCACCAAAATGGGTTTGCTTTATTGAACGCTGATATAATCCTGTAAGTCACTGTAACTTGAAGAGAAAGTGAAGGTTTCTCTGAGTAAGAAATAGTTTCCTTTGTCATAACAGCTGTTGTATGCTGCCTTTGCCCAGTCTAAGCGATTGCTGTCGAAAGTAAATGTAGCAGCGATGTCTTTGATCTGGTTTGCTGATAGGTTCATTTGTGATGCATATACTTTTGCATTTTGAAGTCGGTTGCTGTCAAAACTTTCGGATCTCAAACTGCTTACAAATTGGTTGAAATACTGATTGTTTGTATTTTGTCCCTGGTTATAGTATCCATCACCCTGATTGTTCGGGTAAGTCCCGCAATGGCTGTGACCGTAATTACTGTTCCCATAGTTTACGGTTCCTATATTTCCGTTTCCGCTCCATCCGCCGTTTGAGTATCCAAGCGGATTGCTTGCAACAATGGTAAGTGTTCCGTAATTATCCAATTCAGCCACTAATTGAGTGTTATCAGGAATGTTCACGTTGTTTTTGAAAATCACCTGACCACTCATTTTGTCAACAACTCTTACTTGTGTGTTTCCACTGTACAAGTTGTAAAACTGATACGTATTGAAATTGTTTGTTTGCGTTTGATTGGAAGCGCTAACAGTAAATTGTCCTTTTCTATTAACTCGCAAAATTAATTCAGAAGCATGTGCGAGCGTACAAGTTAAAAGTACAAGTGCGAATGTGAAGTAGATCTTTTTCATGACTTTGAATTTTATAATTAGAGGATAATAAAATTCGTGCCAAAAAAGGTGTAGAAAAACGTAGGGGCAGAAAATTTTCTGCCCCTACGTTTTTAATGTGTTGATTTTTATCTGTTTATCATTACCGGCATCACCAGCATTAAAATGTCTTCGTGTTCATTGTCAGAAGTATTTGGCATCAATAAACCTGCTCTGCTTGGTTCACTCATGGCAATTTTCACTTCAGGAGCGTCGATGTTGTTCAACATTTCCATCAGGAATCGGCTGTTGAATGCAATTTCGATATCCGTTCCGTCGTAGTTACACGTCAGACGCTCGTTTGCTTCGTTGGAGAAGTCCAGGTCCTCGGCAGAAATGTTCAATTCACTTCCTGCAATTTTCAGTTTTACCTGATGAGTTGTTTTATTGGCAAAGATCGAAACGCGCTTAATTGCTCCTAAGAACTGCAAGCGGTCAACGATCAGGATATTTGGATTTTCTTTTGGGATAACCGCTTCATAGTTCGGGTATTTCCCGTCGATCAAACGACACATCAAGACGATGTCGTTGAAGGTGAAAATAGCATTTGAATCAGTATATTCTACCTGAACTTCTTCGTCACCGCGTAAATTTGATTTCAACAAATTCAACGGCTTTTTCGGAAGAATGAACGCAGATCCACCGGTTGCTTGTCCGTCTGTTCTTCGGTATCTGACCAATTTGTGCGCATCCGTAGCTACGAAGGTAATATCAGATGGACTGAACTGGCAATACATACCACTCATTACGGGACGTAAATCATCATTTCCTGCAGCAAAAAGTGTCTTGTTGATCGCGCTTGAAATAATTTCACCTGAAATGCGAATGCTTGTACTGTTTTCGATACCCGGAGTTTTAGGAAACTCTTCGCCATTGAATCCAACCATTTTGGATTTACCGTTGTCGTAAACGATCTCAACTCCGAATGAAGCGGTATCGATTTTGAATGTACACGGTTGGTCCGGAAGATTCTTCAATACATCCAAAAGCATTTTGGCAGGAATTGCCACTTTACCCGAATCTGTTGCTTCAACTTCCATCGTTGTCTGCATCGTTGTTTCCAGGTCGGAAGCAGAAATGATCAATTGACTGTCCGAAATGTTGAACAAAAAGTTATCAAGGATCGGCAAGGTATTGCTGGTACTTAAAACACCGCTGATGCTTTGAAGATGACGTAGTAAATTCGTACTGGATACGATAAAATTCATACTGATTGGTTATTTACGAGAACAAATATACCAATTATTCAAGCGATGAATCCTTGAAATTCCAACTCTTTCCTGACAGTTTTCAACGAGATATTAACCTATTGCGTTGTTGCGTACCTGTTCGGATTAAAATAGACATGCCCCATAATTAAAGGGTTAAAGACGAAGTATTGACATTTAACAACCTGTCCGTCCGGCAGTTCACACCAGAATCTGTTAATATCGTACGTTACCTTATCTCCAAAATCATCCACTTCTGCATCACCGGTTGCTTTGATCCGGAACATTCTCAATTTTTTCTTTTCTCCTTTTGTAGTACGGACTTTTAATTCACAGAATGGTCTGGATCTTTTCAAGCTGTCCAACTGCTTGTCACTCAATTCGTAATTCGGATTCTCGAAGTTGATTCGTTTGAAATTCAACAGGTAACGGTAAACCATATTGGTGTCAAGAGCGGTTAAATATTTGCCTCCGTATTTCACCAGGTAGTCATTCTTGATTTTTCTAACCTCGAAGCTTCTGTCAGGTCTTTCTGTGAACTTGACATTCACTTCAGCAATTTCCTGCATTTGGTAAGCGAAAATTCCGGAGCACTGCCATTTTCTTGGGTCAGCGAAGAAACGCGGCTCAATAATACCTTTCATTCCTTTGATCTCCGCAATTA
Organism: uncultured Fluviicola sp.; assembly: GCA_965650615.1. Classification (GTDB taxonomy): domain Bacteria; phylum Bacteroidota; class Bacteroidia; order Flavobacteriales_D; family Crocinitomicaceae; genus Fluviicola. The sequence continues at coordinate 4,435 of CBFGPJ010000290.1, forward strand.
CCGGTAAGTCGCTTTTTCCGGCTTCTGAAGATTCCACCAACATATAGGTTCCGTGATGGTCGGAAGTAGATCCTCCGATGTACCAGGTTTTGCTCCAGTCGTCATTTTGGAAATACTGGACTTTAATACCAATCGTAGAAATACGGTTAATAACCGTTTTTATAGAGTTTTCAGGAACATAACCTTTGAAACGCACATTGTAAAGCGCTTCCAGGATATTGAAAACCTGAACCGGCTGTACGCATTGTCCTTTGTCATCTGTCCATTCATTTCCGTTACGGACAAGGGTCATTTCCATACCGTTGGGTTCGGTAATAATGATTTTGTTTACGGATGCGGTATCT
>CBFGPJ010000291.1:0-4758 GCA_965650615.1 uncultured Fluviicola sp.
AAAGCCGTTCAATTTCTCCGGGAGAAAGTTGAAGCCTCATTTCCTTATACTTTTGACGCAAATCTGCTTTTGTCATACTTACTCTTTTGGACCGAGTGCCTAACACCCAAAAATCAATTCATTCTTTCGGGAGATTTTTATTTAAATCTGTAAATGCTTATTGTCATTAGTTGAACTAATAAACCCAGGCCCATTCATTCGGCTAAATTAGTTGAAAGACAGTAATTAAACAAAAGTGAGGGAATTTATCTTCATAGTGTTTTTTAACAAAAAAAGCCTGTAAGCCTTGGCAGAACCTTTTTTTAGTAATTATATTTACATCGTGTATAAAAGATTGCGTTTATTTTCCCTCATTTGTTTTTTGTCGCTAAGCAGCAACTTAGTGGGAAATTTCGTTTGGACTTACCTGGAAGATAAGCAATCCATCAGCCTTTCTTCCGAAGAAGATGATAACGAAGAACGCGATTCGGACACAGATGAAAACAACAAAGGAAACAGTAAAAGAGGGATCAATCTCCTGGAAGAAGAACTTCATCTGGCAGAACACACTTCCGTTTTAGGTTTCGACGTGGATTTTAATTTAATGGAAAAGACATCTTTTTCTATTCTTACCGACAAAATCAAGGGCTCTGAGAAGGTCCCTTTAGACAATCCCCCCGAACTTGGAAATGAATTCAGCTAACACATTTTATTAGTTATTTCATTATCCATTTTTTCATGAAAAATTTATTCAAGACCTGGAAGCAGGACCTTCCTGCCGGCCTGGTCGTATTTTTAGTTGCAGTTCCCCTATGTCTTGGAATTGCGTTGGCATCGGGTGCCAATCCTTTTTCCGGATTAATCGCCGGAATTACAGGTGGTTTAGTTGTTGGGGCAATTTCCGGTTCTTCGATCGGGGTTTCCGGTCCCGCTGCCGGTTTGGTAACCATTGTGGCTCCGGCTATCCTGGACCTGGGTTCCTTCGAGATCTTTCTAAGCACTGTAGTCATCGCCGGAATCCTGCAAATTATCTTTGGAATCATTAAAGCAGGTTATTTATCCTACTATTTTCCAAATGTGGTGGTGAAAGGAATGCTTGTAGCTATCGGCTTGCAGATTATTTTTAAGCAATGGCCGCATGCAATCGGTTATGACAAAGATTACGAAGGCGATGAATCATTCCTGCAGGCCGACGGTCAGAACACCTTTTCGGAGTTATATCACAGTTTGGGCTATATTACACCGTCTGCCGTGATTGTTTGTGCGGTCTCTATCCTTTTACTTATTCTTTGGGATAAAAAACTGATCCAACAAACATTTCTGCGGTTTGTTCCGGGGCCATTGGTCGTTGTGCTTATCGGAATCATTGCTACTGCTTCACTAAATGGCAGCAGCTGGGCAATAGAAGCTCAGCACCGGGTAGATCTTGGTATTGCAGGAAAACCGATCCATGAATTTTTTACTTTCCCGGATTTTTCCCATTTAGCTGATACCCGAATTTATGTTATTGCATTCACCATCGCCGTTGTGGCGAGCCTTGAATCATTGCTGAGTGTAGATGCCTCGGATAAACTGGACCCCAAAAAGCGGGTTACGCCGGTAAACCGGGAATTGATTGCTCAAGGAATCGGAAATGTTTTTTCAGGAGCTATAGGTGGACTTCCAGTAACACAGGTAGTGGTCAGAACTTCTGCAAATGTGAATTCAGGTGGTACCAATAAATTGTCAACGATTGCCCACGGGAGCTTTATTGCATTATCTGTCCTGCTAGTACCATTTATTTTCGGGTATATCCCGTATGCATCACTGGCTGCCATACTTATTCAGGTAGGATTCAAGCTGGCGAAGCCATCTATTTTCAAAACGGTTTACAAGCAGGGCTGGTTGCAATTCATCCCTTTTATAGTAACAATCGGCTGCATCATTTTCACCAATTTATTGGTGGGCGTACTATGCGGTTTAATTGTTTCATTCCTTGTAATTTTATATCATAATTTTAAGCTCTCACATTACATAGATGTCGATGGAAAAAATTACGTCATCAAGCTAACAGAGCATATGACCTTTTTGAACAAGGCTTCCTTATTAAAAACATTGACGAACATCCCTGACAATGTGAAGGTCACTATAGATCAAAGGGATGTAAAACACCTTGCCCACGATATCGTAGAATCGATTGACGATTTTAAAGTGCGGGCAAAAGATAAAAACATAACAATTGAAATACTAACTCCAATAGAAACAATATGAACGATATTTTTGAAGGAAATAGAAAATGGGTTGAAGAAACGCTGGCAAAAGATCCAACATTCTTTGACAATTTATCTCAAGGTCAAACACCAGAGTATTTATGGATCGGTTGTTCCGACAGTCGCGTACCTGCAAATGAGATCGTAAACCTGCCTCCGGGAAGTATTTTCGTTCAACGCAACATCGCGAACCAGGTAATCAATTCGGATATGAACTTGCTAAGCGTGGTTTACTACGCGGTGAAGTACCTCAAAGTAAAACACATCCTGATCGTAGGACATTATGGTTGTGGTGGTGTGGCTGCTGCAATGAGTAATAACAGTTACGGATTCCTGGACAACTGGTTGGTGAGTATCAAAAACGTGTATTTAAAAAACCAGGCTGAACTGGAAGCGATTACTGACATGGATCAGAGAACAGACCGTTTGGTGGAGTTAAATGCGATCCAGCAATCCGTAAATATGGCGAAGATCTCTTTCATCCAGGAAGAATGGCAACAAGGAAATCCATTGGAAATCCATGCTTTGGTTTACAGTTTGAAAGACGGTTTACTCAGAGACATGAAAACAACGATCAACAGTGCAACTGATCTGAAACCTGTTTTCCAGTTTTACCAGTTCTAAGGCATGATCGAGGAGACTATCGTCCAATTGGAAGAGCTTTTTGAACCATTTCGAAATGCAAAGCGTGCGCAAACCGCCAGTGCATATATGCGGGATCATTTTCCGTTCATCGGAATGAGAACGGAAATTCGCAGGAATGCTCAGAAAAGTTGGATCGATTCCCTCAAAACGCTGGAAGACAGAAAACTCAGATGGTCTATAATTCGCGCTCTTTGGGAAAAAGAAGAGCGCGATTACCAACATACTGCTATTGATCTATTGAATTCCTGTCCGAAAAAATTCTATTCCGAAGAAGATGCAGTGGAATTGGAATGGATCCTCAATCAAAAATCCTGGTGGGATAGTGTTGACGCAATTGCTTCCAATTATTTGGGAAAATGGGCACTGCTTTTCCCCGAAAAAGCCCGGGAAACATTCGAGCAATGGCGTTACCACAAATCGTTTTGGCTGCAACGTTCCTGCCTGATCTACCAATTGAAGTACAAAGACCAGGTAGACAGTGCTTATTTGGAAGATCTCATTCAGCAAATGAACGGAAACAAGGAATTTTTCATTCAGAAAGCAATTGGCTGGTCACTGAGACAACTGTCCAAATACAACCCGGATGAAGTGGTACGAATCCTTGGTAATAACCCGATTAAAGGATTAGCGTTGCGCGAAGCGAGTAAGTATTTATAATTACAAAAAGGAACTTCGACTACGCTCAGTTACCTTTTTTTTATAAAATGAATAACACCTTAGGTGGCTGAGCGTAGTCGAAGCCACCAATAATTAGGAATTAACTTGTTACTTTTCCAAAACCAAACATTACTACTGAAAACCCACAACTTTGTTTAAGAAGAAAATACATACTGCATTTAACGAAGCACAGCAAATTGAACTGGCCCAAAAAGACCACCGGCACTTTGGTCCCTTGTATGAGCGGTACTTTGAACAGATCTTCCGCTTCATCTTTAAACGACTTGGAGGGAATGAAGAAGTAGCCGGAGACCTGGTACAACAATGCTTCATCAAAGCAATGGCAAATCTTAGGAAATACGAAGACCGTGGACTTCCCTTCAGTGCCTGGCTTTACCGGATTGCTCAAAACGAAGTCAATATGTTCTTCCGGGCGGAAAAAAAGAATTATTCAGTTGAGATCAGTGACCGCCAGCTCTATTCCATTTTGGAAGAAAGCGGTGAAAGCTCGATTCAACAGGCTGATTTGGATCAACTGATCGAAATAATCAATAACTTAGATGAAACTCAGGCAGATTTAATCGAATTACGGTTTTTCCAGGAGCTTAGTTTCAAAGAAATTGCCGATATCTATCAAATTAGCGAAGCAAATGCTAAAATGCGGATTTATCGCTTACTGGAAAAGATCAATACAAATTGGAAACGCGAATCATGAGAAAATTTCAAAGAATATCGAACGACAAATCACAAGAACCTACCAAGGAACAATTGGTGCGTTACAAGGATTTTGCCTCGCTTTCTCATAAATATGAGCGTTTGGCAAAACGTCCGAAGCGTCCTTTATACAAAGATCCGAAGCTGTTTTTACTCCTGCTGATCATCGGCTTGATGTTTTTATTGGTATTCCTGGAATCTTAGAACCCTTCAATATCCAACTCACGCATCGAAACAAAGGATTTCAACACACGCTCTCCTATTCCGGGAACGTCAACATGAATTAAGTACACGCCCGAAGCAACAGGAATTCCTGCTTTGTTTGCCAGGGTCCAATCCATGAATGTCAAGTCATTGTCTTTCTTGAATTGGTTCACCAGTTTGCCCGACATCGTATAAATCGTAATTGTACAGGTTTCCGGTAAATTCACAATCTTGATACGTTTGTCTACCTTATTCCGCTCATACTCCGAGAACGCATAGTATGGGTTTGGTACCACATTGATCAGATCCA
>CBFGPJ010000292.1:0-4749 GCA_965650615.1 uncultured Fluviicola sp.
GTCATTTCCCAACATTTGTGAAGCTGAAAAAAGGCCTTCCAACGTATAAATGGTCAAACGATCAATTTGGAGCTGGGGCTATTGATGAGTTTGAATCGGAAATTAAGTAACTTCGACTTCGCTCAGTTACCTTGATTTTACATATTAGAATGTTCAGCTGGCTTTGTTTCCAAATTCAGTATTTATTCTTAAAAATTCTTTCTCACCAAATCTTCCAAACAGTCAATAAATCGGGGGTGATCATTGCAACTTGGGACAAGTTGTACTTTTTCACCGCCATGTTCTTCAAAGATCTCCTGGTATTCTCCACCGATTTCGATCAGTGTTTCCAAACAATCCGCCACGAAAGCCGGGCTAAAGGCTAAAACACGCTTCTTCCCTTCTCTCCCCCATTGTTCAATTACTTTATCTGAAAACGGCTGAATCCATTTTTCATCTAAACGGGATTGGAAACTAACCATATACCGATCTTCCGACAAACCTAATTTGGCAGCGATCAGGCGGGTAGTTTCATAACTCGTTGCTTTATAACAGAATTTATTTTCTTCCGTGATTTCTTTTTCGCAATCGTGGTCTTTGCACAATCCTGAATTGTAAACTTTATCAACCTGTCTTTCCGGAAGTCCGTGATACGAAAACATAATTTTGTCATACGAATCGATATCGAACTCCTTCGCTCTCTCCACAATTGAATCGATGTATCCCTCGTGGTTATAGAACTGGGAAATGATTTTAATATCCGGAATCACCCACCATTTCCTGATAATTTCCATTGCTTTGTCCACTGCCGAACCTGTTGAAGCACTGGCATATTGCGGAAATAACGGAAGGATTATAATTTCTTCGTAATTCGCCTTGCGCATGCGTTCCAACACCGACTCCATGGAAGGATTCTGGTAACGCATCGCCATCTCCACCGTTACATTTTCAGAATCAAAGCGTTCCTGAAGCAAACGTTGCACTTCTTCTGTATAAGTCAACAGCGGGGATTTTCCGTTTCCAAGCTCCCACAATTCTTTGTAGATCTTAGCGGATTTAGGTGTTCTGAAAGGAACAATAATTCCACGAACAAGTAACAGACGTGAAAAGAAAGGAATATCAATTACGCGAGGGTCCATCAGGAACTCTTTCAAATAACGTCGAACATCACTATTATTCGGACTGTCCGGTGTTCCTAACTGAATCAATAACACACCAATTTTCTTGCTCATTTCTTTCGTTTAAAGGCGCCACAAAAATAATACAAAAGGGAAGAAGAGAAACTGATGAATGTCATTCTTTTGGGATAATTTGAACTCTCCCTCCAGTCCATCCTCCCCCTTTCATCCCCCTCCAAAGGGGGAAACTGGAATTACACTTTAAAGTGTAAATCAGGCTTCGGAAAATCAAATAAACAGATCAAAAATCTTTCCTTCTTAAGAGAATTGAAACCTCCCCCTTTGGAGGGGGATTAAGGGGGAGGACAAACAAAAAGGGCATCCGAAAAACGAATGCCCTTTCAAAAATTTTATTTGAATCTTAAATATGCAATGCTCTGTTATCAGTTGCGGCCAAAGCGGCTTCTTTGATTGCTTCAGAGAATGTTGGGTGTCCGTGGCAAATGCGTGAAATATCCTCTGCAGATGCACGGAATTCCATTGCCGTTACAGCTTCCATGATCATATCTGCAGCACGTGCCGCGATCATGTGAACTCCCAGGACCTCATCTGTTTTAGCATCAGCCAAAATTTTCACGAATCCGGCAATATCCATTGATGCACGAGCTCTTCCCAACGCTTTCATCGGGAATGAACCTGCTTTGTACTCTATTCCTGCTGCTTTCAATTCTTCTTCAGTCTTACCAACTGAAGCGATTTCCGGCCAGGTATATACTACTCCCGGGATCAGGTTGTAATTGATATGTGGTTTTTGTCCTGCCAATTGCTCAGCAACCATTACTCCTTCTTCCTCCGCTTTATGCGCCAACATAGCACCTCGCACCACATCACCGATTGCAAAGATGTTCGGAACAGCTGTTTGCAAATGATCGTTTACATCAATCTGACCACGGTTGTTTGCTGTCAAACCAATATTCTCAAGGCCCAATCCTTCCGTATATGCTTTACGTCCAACGGCAACCAAACAGTAGTCAGCTTCCAATGTTACCTCTTCGTCTTTTTTGTTCAAAGCAGTCAATTTCACTCCGTTTCCGGTATTTTCAACTTTCTGAACTTTATGTTCCAAATGGAATTTGAATCCTTCTTTTTTCAGGATTTTCGTCAGTTCTTTTCCTAAAGAAAGGTCCATTGTCGGAAGGATATTCGGTGCAAATTCAACCACTTCCACCTCAGTTCCCAAACGCGCATAAACGGATCCTAACTCCAAACCGATTACCCCACCTCCGATAACGATCATTCGTTTTGGAATTTCAGTCATTTTCAATGCTTCGGTAGAAGTAATGATACGTTTTTTATCCGGTTCCATTCCCGGGAAGAAATTCGGTTTCGAACCGGTTGCAATGATGGTGTTTTTTGCAGTAATGTTCGTACTGTTTCCTTTTTCGTCTTTAACAGCGATCGTCGTTTTATCGACAAATGAACCCACTCCCTGGTAAACAGTTACTTTATTTTTATCCATCAGGAATTTGACACCGTTGCATGTTTGAGCAACTACTTCTTCCTTACGGGCAATCATTTGTGTGATATCCGCTTCTACATTTTCGACTTTGATTCCGTGAGTTGCAAAGTTGTGCTTCGCATTGAAAAAATGCTCTGAAGAATCCAGTAACGCTTTCGAAGGAATACATCCTACGTTTAAGCAAGTTCCTCCAAGAGTTGGGTATTTTTCGATCAAAGCAGTATTCAATCCTAATTGTGCACAGCGAAGAGCGGCTACATATCCACCAGGACCAGAACCGATTATCGCAACATCAAACGTACTCATAGTTTCAATTTCTAAAATGTGGGATAAAGGTAGGAATTAATTGAAAATGGAGAATTGAAAATGGAAAAGAATGTACTAAAAATCGATCTGTTCAGGAATGTGAGAATGGCTGTTTTATAACAAATAATTTTCTACAAAAGAAATTCCATTTACAGTTAAAACATAGTGCAAATCATCTTCTTTAATTAAATCCCTAGCAATTAAATATCCTGCAATATCTTTATTCACATTTGCCTTAAGTGTTGAATTTGAGCCATTATTATAAAGTTCTTTTAACAATGAGCTAAACGCTCTAGTACTTCTTATAATCCTGATTTGATTTTCAGTAAAATCATTATTTAAGGATTTTCTATTGTGTAGCACTTTGCTTTCCAAATCGACAATAATTTCATCCTTGGATTCAAGATTCTTTTTAAGCAATTCCAATTGTTCAGATAAAAACTTATTATTGTCTATCAATTTTTTTGTTTCACTTTCATTACTCATTTCTGAAATTAGCCTGTTTCTCTCTTGCTCCAGAGCTATGTTTTTTTTAAGTTGAGCCATTAAAGATTTATGTTCTAAATGAAGCTTTGAAATTTTCAAGGGATGAAGAAACAAATCATTAATATATAACAACAAATCTTCTAAAAATGGTATTATAATAATGTAAATCACCACACCAAGTAACGGTAATGACCAACTGCTTGGTGTAACTGCACAAAATGACGATTTCAATTTGTCAACTAAAGGAATATCCGCAAAGAACAAAAAAATTGGAGCTTTCCAATTTACGATAATCCATGAAATTACGTATGAGCCAATAAACCTCGACTTTGACCGATGATTCATTTCAGAACGAATATTCTCATAAACTTTTGAGAACACATTGTTTTTTTTAGTAGCTTCTTCTTCCGGATTCTCCATAGTGTTGGTTTCAGTTACTCAAATTTATAATTATAAATCAAAGCAACTATATAAACACAACAAATCTTACAAATCAAAAATATGCTTTTCTGCGTGGTATGAAGAACGAACAAGCGGACCGCTTTCTACGAAACGAAATCCCATTTTCAATCCCAATTCGCGGTATTTATCGAAACGTTCCGGGGTTACGAATTCAACAATCGGTAAATGTTTCGGAGTTGGCTGCAGGTATTGGCCCAAAGTCAGGATATCGACTCCAACAGCTCTCAGATCTTCCATCGTTTCAATCACTTCTTCATCAGTTTCACCCAAACCAAGCATTACTCCGGATTTTGTTCTCATTCCGCCTTTTTTCAAACGGAACAGTACTTCCAGACTGCGGTCGTATTTTGCCTGGATGCGCACTTGTTTTGTCAAACGGCGTACTGTTTCCAGGTTATGTGAAACGATCTCGGGAGCCACATCAATGATCTGCTGCAGATTTTCCCATTTCCCGGCAAAATCAGGGATCAATGTTTCCATGGTCGTTCCCGGACTTTGGTGACGCACGGCACGCACGGTCTGAACCCAGATCCCGGCACCACCGTCTTTCAAATCGTCACGGTCAACAGAAGTAATTACCGCATGCTTGATCTGCATGGTTTTGATCGAATGAGCTACTTTTCCCGGTTCAAATTCATCTGCAGCATCCGGACGCCCCGTTTGAACAGCGCAGAAACCACAGGAACGAGTACAAATGTTCCCAAGGATCATGAATGTTGCCGTTCCTTCTCCCCAGCACTCACCCATATTCGGACAAGAACCGCTTTCGCAAATGGTGTGTAATTTATGTTCGTCGACTAATGCACGTACTTTCTTGTAATTCTCACCTATCGGTAATTTTACGCGCAACCAGTTTGGTTTTTTGATACGAACGTTATT
>CBFGPJ010000293.1:0-4746 GCA_965650615.1 uncultured Fluviicola sp.
ATAAGTCGTGGATCGGAATTTTATCAGGAAATCTCGGTTATCTGCTTTTGGTGAAAAAAGAATACCGGAAAGCAAGAGAATTGATCCAGTTTGATTTCGAAACAAGTAAACATACAAAAGAAACGGGAAGTGAGATCAATGCACTGAGATACCTGATTCAATTGGATATTATGGATAATAAACTGGATGACGCGAAAGCAAAAATTCAGTTGCTGGAGAAGTTAATATCAAAAAATGCATTTCCGGAGTTTCTGATCGGGCTTTATGATTCGAAAACAAGGTATTATGACCGGATCGGGAATTACAAGGAGGCCCTGGAAAGCTATAAGAAATTTGTTGAACAAAAAGAAATTGTCAATCGAAAGAAACATTTCCTGAACATTGCAAATGCCGAATTCCAGATCGAATTTGAGCGGAAACAGGGTGAAAACAACATTTATAAGGAAAAGAAGAAAACAGACGACCTGATTATCTTGGGGCTTTTTGTAATCTGTCTCATCTTAGGGTTGACGAGTTTTATCATTATCAAGCAAATCCAGCGCAAACGTAAACAGGATAAGGAACTGCTTACACTGCGTGCCCAAAAAATGGAAGACGAATTACAAGCTACCGAACGGGAAATGCGTGCTTTGCTTTCAACCATGTTTGATAAGAACAAAGAAATCTTTGAATTACAGGAACAGGTCGAATCTTTTGAGAAAAATCAGCATTCTCGAACCGATTCGGAAAAAGAAGCGATGTTAAATGACCTGCAATCGTTTTCACTATTGACTGAGAACGATTGGATCGAATTCAAACGGCTCTTTGAAAAATTGAATCCGGGATTCTTTGATTTCTTCCAGGAGAAATTCCCGGAAATAACTGCAGCTGAAATCCGTTTGGCGGCGTTAATTAAGCTCAACTTGTCGAATTTGGAGATGGCACGGACACTCGCAATATCTCCCGATTCTGTTCGGAAGACAAATTTGAGGCTTAGAAAAAAATTGAATATCGAATCTTTAGACGATTTAACGCGCTTTATCAAGTCGATTTAGTTGAATTTATCATGCCTGAAAAGGTTGAGTGTTAAGTATTTCACACAATGTTATTTGTCCCCTTTTTGTCTCACTAATCATTTAGTATAAACACAGTGTTCTTCATAAGTTAGCCTCAAATTAAACTTATCATAATCTTATGAAGAAATTTACAACTTTAAAAATGAGGAATCGGACGATCTCAAGAAATCTCACACTGGGATTATTGATGTCGATTGGTTCTTTGCTTTCTTTTGCACAAACGATTACAACGAGTGTCGCAACGGGGACAACTACAACAGCTAATCTACCCATTTATGGTTATTATGGGTATACTTACTCTCAGGAAATCTATTTGGCATCCGATTTTAATGCGGCTGTTGCCGGGCAACCTAGTTACATTACAAAACTTCGTTTTTATAACGTTACAGGTTCCCTTACAAACGCTACATCCTGGACAGTTTACATGGGTAACACAGCAACAGCTAGTTTTGCCACTACAACTTCATGGATTCCTTCAGCAAGTTTGACACAGGTATTTACCGGGACTTTAACTGCTCCGGCTGCAAATACCTGGATGGAAATTACACTATCAACACCTTTTTTATGGGACGGTGTAAGTAATTTGGTTGTAGGTATTGATGAAAATACCCCGAGTTATTCAAACATTACCTGGCGTTCTCATGCAACCGGTGCAAACAGATCAATGTACTATTATAGCGATTCTAACAATCCGGATCCGGCATCACCGCCAACTGCAAGTAACCGTTTCTCCTATGTACCGCAAGCGCAATTCGTACACGCTCCATCAGTAGCTTGTTCAGGAATGCCAAATCATACAACAGCAACTTCTTCTCTTTCTTCCGTTTGTTCGAATTCACCTACACAGGTTAATTTTTCGGCTACTGGAGGATCATTTGTAACCGGTTTGTCTTATCAATGGCAGTCGAATGATGGTTCAGGATGGGTAGATTATCCTACGGGAACTTCAGAAACATTTTCTACAAATCCGACTGAAACAGTCAATGTACGATTGATTACAACATGTGTTGCTACCGGTGACCAGGATTTCTCTGATGAGGCGTCAGTTGTTGTGAATCCGGCTCCAACAGTATCAGTGGATAATTCATTATTGGCGTATTGTTCAACGGATCCGGCAACAGTTATTGCAGCTGGTGCTGAAACGTATGCATGGTCACCGGCAACAGGTTTAAATGTAACCAATAACGATACGGTTATTGCAAATCCTACAGCGGTTACAACTTATTCGGTTATCGGAACGGATTTGATGGGATGTAAGGATACAACCACCGTAAAAATTTATCCGTTAACTAAAATTGAAAAAACAGCAACATACGCACCTACAACCTTGTGTACTCCGGGAACACCGGTTACAGTTACTGCTACTGCTGCACCGGCAGTGATTTTTGGTGGTGGTGCTTATGAATATAAGTTTATCGGTGCTGACGGAACAATTTTGCAAGATTGGGCAGCTTCCAATACCTATACTTTTACACCGGCTGCTGATAGCGTTTATAAAGTCTACACAGATTTCAGATCAAATACTTGTACGGATGATGTTGACTCTATCCTTACGTCAATTGTTGTAGGGTTCGGAGCAGATGTTTCGGTAATCGATTACGATTGTATCAATTTAGGAGGAACTGTTTCTTTGAGTTCCGTTTTTGGTCAGCCAACTGTAGATACGGTTTATGCTAGTCCATTGGCAGATTTAGCTACGGATGCAGCGAATATTACTTTTAATGGTGTTTCTACGATTACCGGAGGCAGAGCAGTTTTGACACCTTCTGCAACCGGGAACACAGGTTCATTCATTATCAATGATCCGGCTTTCCATACAGGGTTGAACAACGCAATGACCATTTCCTTTAAAATGACGGCAGACCAACCGATTAATACCTGGGGAACTGGTGGTGCTGACGGAATAACGTATTCATTTGCAGACGATGTTGCTACAAATGGAAATCAAAATGGTAGTGGGTCTAAATTACGTTTGGTATTCGATGCTGCCGGAAACAGTCCGAATCTTGTTGGGATCTACCTGGTATATGGAAATACAGGAGGTGTAAGTGGTACAAGTGTTACACCTGTAGCAGCATCTACTTTATACTATACTGCAGATATGACTTCATGGAAATTCAAAACAGATGCGCAAGTGGTATTCACAATCGATGTTACAGGAAAAGCAAGTCTGACAATTGACGGAACACCAATCTTTACAAATATTCAAATGCCGGCTGCATATATGAATGCAAATACAGCTACCTGGAAACATGCATTTAGTGCGGCAACAGGAGGAGATGCAATGAGACAAGCTGTTTCTGATCTGCATATTACTGCACCTTCAGTTAACTATGCATTTGTAACTGAAAACACAACTCCGGTAACATGGGGATCATCCAATACATTTACAAACGTTCAGCCTGGAACATATGATATCTGGATCAGCAGCAACGGATCAGCATCTTGTGCTAAATTGATCGAAACAGTAGAGATCGTAAATACCAATCCGTTGGTTGTTTTAGGAAATGACACAACAATCTGTGAAGGTGAATCATTGATTTTGGATGCAGGTAATCCGGGAGCTTCCTATGTTTGGAGCAACTCTCAAATTACAACTCAAACACGTGTAGTAACACAAGCGGGTCCTTATGTTGTAAACGTTACAGCTCCTAACGGATGTGTGGGAGTAGGTTCCATCAATGTAGATGTAATGGGTGCTCCGACAGCTTCAACGATCTATGTTGAGAACAACATGCCAACCTATACATTTACAATCCTGAATCCTCAAAATGCAGATCAGTACTCATGGGATTTCGGTGACGGAACAACCATTGCGAACGCACCGGGAACAGTGACACATACTTATACAACGGCTGGTCCGAGAATGGTATCGGTTACTTTGACAAACGAGTGTGGAACTGAAACAGTGATCACAACAATCGTAGTAACAAGTACTGCAGGTATTGAGACAAATGCGATCGAAGGTTTGAGTGTATACCCGAATCCGGCGAACGAGCGTGTAGTTGTTGAATTGCCAACTTCTGCTATGGCTTCTGGATCTGTATTCAATACAACTGGATCTTTAGTGAAAACGATCAACAGCTTTACAGCTAAAACAGAAGTATCTGTTGCTGACTGGACACCTGGAGTTTATTTCCTGCATATTCAAAGCGAGGAAAAAACAAGTGTTATTAAGTTAGTAGTAGAATAATAAACGAGTTGAATGCTATTATCGAATTCAGTAATAATTGTTCGGTAATTTTTTAGGTATAATCTCAGTTTTGAAGGGTGGAAATGAAGTTTCCACCCTTTTTTGATTTTAATTAAACCGGCAATAATGACCAAAACAACCTAAATGAACTGGTTCGGCTATTCCGTTTACCTTCATGTGTTTGGGAAAAAGGATTGAAAACTCAAATAGGAATCCCATGCCCGCATAGATGTATGTTGCCCGGAAGATCGGCTCGTTTATGACGGATAAATTTTCCCGTAAGATGATAAATAGTTATTTTTACCCTTGTATGACAACACAGAAACATATACTGGTAACTGGAGGTGCGGGATTTATCGGTTCTCATTTGGTTCGCCTCCTGGTAAATAAATATCCGTCTTATCAGATCGTAACTTTTGATTCACTGACTTATGCCGGAAATCTGTCCAATTTGAAGGATATCATGGATGCAAAAAACCACATTTTTTTCAAAGGATA
>CBFGPJ010000294.1:0-4734 GCA_965650615.1 uncultured Fluviicola sp.
AGAACCGGTATTATCCGTGTGTCCTGAAATTTCGATCTTTAATCCCGGAACATCTTTCATCAGCTGGACCAATCTTTCCAACTCGGCATTCGATTCCGGTCTCAGGGTAGCTTTGTTTACATCAAAGAAAATATTGCGAAGTGCAATTTTGGAACCAATTGCAATATTCTTCAATTCGATCACTTTATTTACCAGGTTATCTGCCGAACCTTCCGGAATGTCAAAATTCTCAGAGTGGAATAAATAACCGGTCGCTTTTACAGCAATACCATAATTTTTTCCTGAGTTTAGAGTAATAATGAATTTTCCGGTTGCTGAGTTCGTTGTGAAAGTCTCAATTATTTTTCCTGTTGCATTGTCTGTAATCTCAATTTGAGCTTCAACTGCTTTTCTGGAGATCGCATCAATAGTGATTCCTTTAAATACAGTCAAACTTTTCTTCTTTACTTCTACAGATTTCTCAATGTTGTGATCTTTTACAGGCATTACAATACTTGCAAGCAAATAATCTTCGGTTTCTGAAATTGGTTTTTTCTCAGGTCCCCAGAATGTTACTTTATAGATATCATATCCGCCTTTTCCGCCCGCTCTGTTGGAAGAGATATATGCAAATTTTCCATTTGCAGTAGAAGCAAAGAAGAAATCGTCATACGGACTGTTGATCGGGTATCCCATGTTTACAGGAGTTGTCCATTGACCTTGTACTTTTTTGGAAAGGAAAATATCGTATCCGCCCATTCCCTCATGTCCTTCGGATGCAATGTACATGCTTTCACCATCGATGTGAATGTAAATTGGACCGTCGTTGAACTTGGAATTCACACCCGTCAACATCGTTGCGATCATGTAATCCTGTTTCATTTTATTCTGCATTCCGGAGAACATAACCTCTGATCCTGTTTCACGCACTTCGTTGTCACGGCTGAAGTAGATTTTCCAGCCATCCTCATTGTAAGAAGCATAACGCTCGTTGTTTTTATCCGTACTGATGAATATGCTCAGTATTTTAGGATCAGACCACTCATTCCCTTTCAATTTGGATTCGAAAATATCAGTCTGACCACCCGCATCCCGGTGCAATAACATCTTAGTACCGTCATAAGAAAGACAGTTTGAAATGTCATCATTGCTTGAATTAATTGGTCCTTGAAGTTTTGTAGGAGTTGACCAGTTTTCCAATAGGGAAGAAGAATAGATCTCATAATCATAAATTCCAAGTGCATTCGCTTCATGACTATTCGGTCTGTTTGAACTTAAAATCATTTCCGAACCGTCCGTGGAAATCGATGGGGCAATCTCATCTCTGTCCGTATTTAAGGAAGGAACATTATCAATCCAGCAACGAACCGGAGAAGCTTCGAATTTTTTTGCAGTAGCGCATTGTTTTTTGCGCTGATTTACAAATTTCATAAAATCGTCCGCTTTCTTGTATTCCGTTTCAAAAGTGGTGTAGTACTTAGACGCATCATCATACTTTGCTTCCAATTGAGAGGTGTATCCCAGGTAGAAGTTAAGGAACGGATCACACTTTGGATCCAGTTTTTGAGCTGTTTTGATGAATTCAATGGATAAGACCGGGTTCGTGGAATTCGCATGACAAACTCCGATCTTGTAATTCAGTAAAGCATTATTCGGGTTGAATTTTTGTGCTTTTTCATATTCCTTTAAAGCACTTTTGAAATTTGTACCGTAATCCTGAACTGCAAAAACAGCTTCCATTCCGACTTTGTAGAATTCATCTCCCTTTTCAATGGCAGTAGTTGCGGCTTTTAATCCTTCTTTATCGTCTTTAAAGTTTGCAGATTTGAATTCTACGTTTTGTCCATAAAGTGTTGTCGTTAAACCAATAACGACTAGTGTCAATAATTTTTTCATCGTTTTGATTTTAGTTGCTGCAGTTTCCTGAATGACATGTTTTTCCTTCGGTAGATCCCAGATCACTTGCTCTTTTCCAATCGCTGCAGGCTTCATCCATTTTTCGAAGCATTTCCCGCGCCATTCCTCTGTTTACGTATGCTGAAGCATAATTCGGGTCAATACTGATCGCCTTGGAAGCAAAATCCTCCGCTTTTTTAAATTCTTTCTGTTTGAAATAAATTCCCGATAGATTGGAGGCAGCCGGTGCATATTTCGGATTGATTTGCAACGCTTTTTCGAAATCTTTAATGGCATCGTCCAAACTTCCTTTTTCGAGTAAGGTTACCCCACGGTTATTATAAGCCAGAAAGAAATTCACATCTACCGAAATTGCTCTGTTAAAGGCAATTAATGCTCCTGCATAATCCTTCATTTTCTTTTTGGTTGTTCCGATATTATTCAATACAAATGCAAGGTTCGGATTTTTACGCAAAGCAGCTTCATAATCTTCAATTGCTTTAGGGTAATTTTCCTGCATCCGGTAGCAGCTTCCGCGGTCGTTGTAGGCCATTGGGCTGGAAGGGTCCAATTCGATACTCTTGGAAAAGAATTTGATCGCAGCATTGTAATCTTGTTGTAAGAATTTTAAAGTTCCGTAGTTGTAATACGCTTTTGGATTGTTTGCATCCAATTTGATCGATTCTTCGTAATCTTTTTCAGCCTTTAAATAATCCGAAAGCCCCTGGTATCCTCTTCCTCTCTGGAAATACGCTTTTGAGTAAGCTTTCTGTTTTCCGATCAAAGCAGTAAACGTGTTAACGGCATCCTGGTACATTTCGGCTTCGTTTTCCGCAACACCTTTGTTGTAATAAGCAGCTGTAAAATTGGGATCGGAAGCAATCGATTTGTTAAATGAAGCAACTGCTTCTTTAAAATTCTTTTGGTTGAAAAGCTCAATTCCTTTGTTGTAAGCTTCCTGGCTTGCAGCAATTGCTGCGTTGCTTTGATTCAACTTGATAATTGAATCACGATACCTGAGTTCTGCAGGTGTCATACTTTCTACTTGTGAGAAAGAAATGAAACAGCAGAATAGCATTCCAGCCATCACCGAAATGGGTTTTTTCATAGACTTGTAATTTGGTTTAGGGTGTTGAATTTAATAAAATATATGCCCTGCGAAGTCAATACTTATTAACAGGACAGAGAACCTTTAAACAGAAACCGAATGACAAAGAATATTCCGTAATTTCGTGATGGAATAAATAGAAAGAAGTTAAACTAAGAACTTAATGACGACGAATAACGCATATATCGTGGCTGGTGTAAGAACAGCTATTGGAAATTTTGGAGGAACTTTAGCCCCCGTTAGAGCAGATGATTTGGCTGCGCATGTTTTGGCAGAATTGTTGAAAAAAGTACCAAACCTTGATCCGGGAGCAATTGAAGATGTGATTTTAGGTTGTGCAAACCAGGCCGGTGAAGATAACCGGAATGTTGCAAGAATGGCTTTGCTTTTAGCCGGGTACCCGATTTCAGTCGGAGGAGAAACCGTAAACAGGTTGTGTGCTTCCGGTATGTCTGCTGCAGTAAATGCTGCAAGAGCAATCCAGGTTGGTGCAGGAGATATTTATGTTGCCGGAGGAGTGGAACACATGACAAGAGGGCCTTGGGTGCTTTCCAAGTCTTCAGCTCCGTTTGGAAGAGATCAGCAATTGTACGATTCTTCTTTCGGATGGAGATTTATTAATCCGAAAATGCAAGAGCTTTACGGAACAGATGCTATGGGAATGACAGCTGAAAACCTGGCTGAATTACATAAAATATCAAGAGAGGACCAGGATAAATTTTCAGCGTGGTCCCAGGAAAAAGCTTCGATTGCTCAAAATGCGGGAATCTTGGCTCAGGAAATAGCAGGTCTTTCTATTCCACGTAAAAAACAGGATCCACTGGTTTTCGATAAAGATGAATTCATGAGGCCCGGAACAACTTTGGAGACTTTGGGGACGCTTAAACCTGCTT
Source organism: uncultured Fluviicola sp. (assembly GCA_965650615.1). GTDB lineage: Bacteria > Bacteroidota > Bacteroidia > Flavobacteriales_D > Crocinitomicaceae > Fluviicola. Next base: position 3,877 of record CBFGPJ010000294.1, read on the forward strand.
TCAAAAAAGAAGGTTCCGTAACAGCAGGGAATGCTTCAGGGCTGAATGACGGAGCGGCTGCACTTTTGCTGGCATCAGATCAGGGATTAAAGACTCATCAGTTAAAACCGATCGCGCGTATTGTTTCAGCAGCGATATCAGGTGTTGAACCGCGAATTATGGGAATAGGGCCGGTGGAGGCTTCCCGGAAAGCATTGGAAAGAGCTGGGCTGACACTGGACCAAATGGATGTGTTGGAATTGAATGAAGCGTTTGCTGCTCAGGTTCTTGCCTGTACCAGAACAATGGGCTTGGACGACCGTGATCCACGAATTAACCCGAATGGAGGAGCAATTGCGCTTGGGCATCCGCTTGGAATGTCGGGATCACGTATTTTATTGGCTGCGGCGAATCAATTGCAAAGAACAGGGGGAAAATATGCGCTTGTAACTATGTGTATCGGAGTCGGACAAGGCTATGCTACTGTTATTGAACGCGTTTAATTCCAACCAATGTAATATTTTTGTATCTCTACCATACCATGAAAAAATTCCTGTTATTACTTTGTGTCGGATTGGCTTTTGCTTCGTGTAAGAAGCGTGATAAAGCAATTTGGGATACGGATTGGCAAGTTCCGCTTGTTCATGACAGCCTTACGTTATCCAATTTGGTAGCTGATTCGTTATTAACAGTCGTAGCCGGCAATTATGTTTTGGATATCAATTCTTCGCTGTTCGAATTTAAATTAAGTGACTTCGTAGAATTGCCCGATACAACGGTGGAAAGTGAATTCCACATTGCGTTGAATTTTGCCGCCGCACCCGGTAATGGTGTGATTGTAATTTCCCTGACCACCTTCGGTTACATCGTCGTCGTAAA
>CBFGPJ010000295.1:0-4727 GCA_965650615.1 uncultured Fluviicola sp.
GCCACACACCGATGATGGTGAATTTGGATGCGGGGGAACAATTGCCAAATTTATTGAAGAAGGTCACGAAGTAACTTATGCTGCGTTCTCGGCATGTCAACAGTCGGTGCTTCCTCAATTCCCATCCGATATTTTAATTACGGAAGTAAAGGCGGCAACAAAAGTACTCGGGATAAAAAGTGAGAATTTGCTTTTGTTTGACTACGATGTAAGAACTTTCGGGTATCGAAGACAGGATATTTTGGATGACTTGATTAAAATTCGTCAGGAGCTTAAACCGGAGTTGATCTTCATGCCGGATCTTCAGGATGTACACCAGGATCACGCAACAATTGCAACGGAAGGACTTCGGGCATTTAAGTTCTCGTCCATCTTATCGTATGAATTACCCTGGAATAATTTGTCGTTTACAACTTCAAGTTTTGTGCATTTGGAAGAGAAACATGTACAGACCAAAGTAAATGCACTGAAAGAATACCAATCTCAGGCTCACCGACCTTATTCAGATGAGGATTTCCTGAGATCCGTTGCAAGGACAAGAGGTGTTCAAATCGGAACAAAGTATGCCGAAGCATTTAATATTGTTCGTTGGATAATTGATTGATATGATTCATTTAAGCCAGATCCGGGAATTATTGAAATGTTCTGTTGATGATACGAACGGAACACAGCAAATTTCGAACGTATTATCAATTGATGATGCTGCATTTCACGCAGAATCCCTGGGATGGTGTTCTGATAAGAATAAGGAGAGTCTGAAAAATCTTTCAAAAGGAAACGTGATTGTAAGTCATTCCGTTTATGAAGAGTTTCAAGGGCAAACAGGTTTAAATCTGATTCCGGTAGAAAAACCACGAAGTGCATTCTTGAAAACACTGCAGGAGTTTTTTGCTGAAAAGGTGGTTTTCGGATTTATTCATCCTACTGCGGTGATTGATCCGACAGTTCAATTCAATAGCAATACGGTAAATGTTGGTGCAAATGTGGTTATTGATAAAAACTGTGTTATTGGAGATCGTGTAAGCATCGGTGCAAATTCTGTTTTGAAATCAGGCTGTCAGATTGGAAATGATTGTTCAATCGGTTCAAATAACACGATCGGTGGAATTGGTTTCGGATATGAATTGAACGAGGAAAACAATTATGAACTGATGCCGCATATTGGAAATGTGGTTTTAAAGGACCGGGTTGAAATCGGGAATAATGTGTGTATTGACCGTGCCGTTTTGGGTTCTACCTTACTGGAAGAAAACGTGAAGGTGGATAATCTTGTTCACATTGCTCATGGAGTGAAAATCGGTAAGAACAGTTTGATCATTGCTAATGCAATGATCGCAGGTAGCGTTGAAATAGGAGAGAATGTGTGGGTTTCACCTTCGTCATCAATCCGTCAAAAATTGAGTATAGAAAATAACGCATTGGTTGGCCTGGGAAGCGTCGTAGTGAAAAACGTGGCGGCAGATACCGTAGTTGCGGGAAATCCGGCAAAACCATTTGAGAAGAAATGAAGATAGCTGTTGTTATTCCCTGTAGAAATGAAGTCAGGAATATCCAGGAATGTATTGATGCGATCTATTCTTCTGATTTACCTGCTGGTTTTGAACTGGTAGTAAATGTGGTGGATGGGATCAGTAATGACGGAACCGTTGAATTGCTTCAAACACTTCAGCAAAAATATACCGGCTTACAGATTATTCGGAATGAAAAGCAATTAACCCCTTTTGCATTTAATCTGGGAATTTACGCGACAAAAGATGCTGATTTTTATCAAATTATCGGTGCTAGACAGGTTGTTAGCCGGAATTACCTGAAAGATGGAATGGAAAGCCTTCAAAAAGATCCTTCCATTTGGTGTGTTGGAGGTCAGGTTCACAATGTATACCTGAATAAAGAAAGCAAAATGATTGCCCAGGCAATGGGTACTTCTTTTGGTATGGGATTGGGTAATTTCAGAACGCTTACGGAATCAGGCTTTGTAGATACGGTAGGAACACCGATGTATCCTGCATGGGTTTTTGAGAAAATCGGTTATTTCGATGAGGAATTGATCCGCAATCAGGATGATGACTTTAATTTCCGGGTAACAAAAGCCGGAGGGAAGATTTTATACAATCATTCGATCTCCCTGAAATACTATGTGAGAGGAAGCATCGGCCAATTGTGGAAGCAATTCATGCAATACGGCTACTGGAAAGTGTATGTCAATAAAAAACATAAGGCTGTTACAACGCTCAGACAATTGGTTCCGCCCTTGTTTGTGTTGTTTCTGATACTCCTGCCGTTTACTTTTTTGATTCACATGCTTCTTGGATTGATCGGATTATCGTTCCTGGCAATTTATATTCTCCTGGACCTTCTGGTTACTTCCAGGATTGCCGAAGGTGTTTCGGAATTCAATAAAATCTTGATCATCTTCCCCATTTTGCATATCAGCTATGGTTGGGGGTATTTGAAAGGGATTGCAACCTTCCTGATCGCCGGTAAGAAGCCCTCGGACAAGTATAAAAAAATGTCCCGATAGCAGAATATTGACTAATTTCACAGTAAAATAAAAATATGATTCCGTTTTCACCGCCCAGAATTGATCAACGAGTAATTGATGAGGTAACGAGTGCATTGACCTCAGGCTGGATTACAACCGGTCCGAGAACGAAGTTGTTTGAAAAGCAATTGACCGAATACTGCGGGAATAAATGCACAGTAGCCGTAGCTTCGTGGACTGCAGGAATGGAAGTAGTTTTACGTTGGTGGGGAATCGGGCCCGGAGATGAGGTCATCATTCCGGCGATTACGTATTGTGCTTCCGCAAATGTGGTAATACACACCGGCGCAAAGCCTGTAATGGTTGATATCAATCCGGATGATTTTAATATTTCCGTGGAAGCGATCAGAAAAGCAGTTACTTCGAAAACGAAGGCAATTATGCCTGTCGACATTGCAGGTTTTCCATGTGATTACGATGGGATCTTTCAAATTGTAAATGATCCTGAAATAAAAAGCTTATTCCAGCCGAATTCGGACTTTCAGAAACAATTGGGGCGTATTTTGGTTGCTGCGGATGCCGCACATTCTTTTGGAGCGACTTACGGAGGAAAACGATCAGGCGCCATAGCTGACGTGAGTTGTTTTTCATTTCACGCGGTAAAAAATTTGACAACTGCTGAAGGAGGAACAATGTCAATCAACCTGCCGGATGGCTTCGATCATGAGGCGATTTACAAGGATTTATGCGTAAAGATCCTGCATGGACAAAATAAGGATGCGCTGGCAAAAGCTCAAAAGGGAAACTGGCGCTACGACGTTACTGAACCCGGGTTTAAATGCAATATGACAGATATCCAGGCAGCAATCGGCTTGGTGGAACTTGGCCGTTTCCAGGAAAATATGGATCGAAGAAGAAGCATTTGCCTTGCTTATAATGAAGGATTGAAAAATGAATCCTGGGCGCTTCTTCCCAAATTGAAGGATGAAAAACGGGAAACCTGTTATCACTTGTACCAATTACGCATTGCCGGTGCTTCGGAAGCACAGCGGGATGCGATCATACAGGCGATTTTCGACCAGGATGTTTCCGTAAATGTTCATTTTCAACCGTTACCCGTTTTGACAGCTTACAAGAGCCGGGGATATAAAATGGAAGATTACCCCGAGGCCTGGGACAAGTATTCAAATGAAATTACCTTGCCGGTTTATTTTGACCTGACAGACGAACAGGTACAGATCGTTATTCAAGCGGTTAAAAATGCGGTAAAACAAGTACTCGGCTAATGAAACGTCTTTTCGACATATGCGTTTCGTTCATTGTTTTAATGCTTTTTCTTCCGTTTGGGATCCTTATTTCCATTGCAATTGTGAGTGAGAGCAGAGGTGGTGTTTTTTACAGGCAGCAGCGTGTAGGAAAAAACGGCTTACCCTTTCGCTTATGGAAATTCAGGACAATGCGTGTGAACGCAGATAAGTTGGGAAAACTAACCGTTGGTATGCGTGATCCCAGAATTACCCGCGTAGGGTATTTTATACGGAAATCAAAACTTGATGAATTTCCTCAATTCATCAATGTACTGTTGGGTGAAATGAGTATTGTGGGCCCGCGACCGGAAGTGCAGGAATATGTGGATTTGTATACGGCTGAGCAACGGGAAGTTCTTTCTGTAAAGCCTGGAATTACAGATTATGCTTCGCTGGAATATTTCAAAGAAAATGAGTTATTAGGACAATCCGATAATCCCAGGGAAACATACATTCAGGAAATCATGCCCGCCAAAATTGCATTGAATAAAAAATACATCGCCAACCCGACTTTAGGTCAGGATATCAAGATCATGTGGCTGACGTTTTTGAAAATGATTCGTTAAAAGCTGCCTTCGACTACGCTGCGCCTATGCAATAGCTTTAGCGCAAGCATTCAGTCACCTTTTGGAACTGTGCGATGAAGGAGGTTGAGCGAAGTCGAAACCTTATTTTTTAAACACCAAATAAACCGCGATCAAAATCAACAAAAAGGCCACTGCGTGATTCCATTTGAGAACTTCATCCTTAAAGAAAATCAGGGAAAAGACCATAAAGACAAGAATGGAAGCGACTTCCTGGATGATCTTTAACTGGATCAGAGAAAACGGTCCGCCGTTTCCATGATAACCCAGTTTATTTGCGGGAACCATAAAAATATATTCAAAGAAAGCGATTCCCCAACTGATCAAAATTGTGGTGGCAAAAACCCAAAAGCC
>CBFGPJ010000296.1:0-4727 GCA_965650615.1 uncultured Fluviicola sp.
AAAATCAAAGTTGGTCAAGCAAAAGGAGATCAAAGAATTTTGTGAAGACAAGTTTTTGAAAAATTGGCAAAAGTATAGTTCAGGAAATAATGTGATTATAATTGATAAATCCACGATAGATTCTACTTATTCTGCAAAGAAACCTTTTTTTATGAAGGAAAGTTCCAGATCGTGGATTCTCGATTTATTTGATAACGGAAATTCATCCAGCTATGTTCATTATTTTGAATTGACAACTTCAGGAAAAAGACAAAGAGTTATGATTAGACGATAAGGTCTTGCTTGTACCCGGAATGATTTTTCTGAAAGAATATAAAAAATCCCAATATGATTATTGGGATTATATCTACTTATTTAAGGAGAAAACGGTTTAGATTTTAGAATCGAAGATCAACAAAAGATTATCCCTACCTTTAATCCGTGAAAATCAGAATCGCTTTTTTAGTATGTTTGTTCAGCTATGGGGCCTTCAGCCAGCGAAACAGCCAGGATATTTCTTCTGTGGACGTAATCTATGGTTTCCGCACTTTGAACCGGCCCATGTTTGGTCCAAACGTCGAAAAAAGATACAGCACCTTTTCAGATTTTCAATGGTCACAGCCGCTGCAATTCCTCGGTGCAGGTCTTACGCTCCTGGGAGATTCTATTGACACGGGCGGAAAATACTTCATTGGAAATGCCCAGATAGTCGCATATCTCCCTCAAAAAATCAATATCGGTGATAGCCTGACCGCTAAATCCGGTGGGTTCAATTTCGGATTGACTTTCCTGGGTCTGGATGCTTTCCCGAAAACAAAGAACTTTGATTTGATCTTTAATTTTGGATTCGATGCAGGACGCATTTTGCTTACCAATCCCGGAATGAAACAACGAAACCTGTACTTTGCGCCCAAGTTGTCCGTTCAGCCCAAAGTGAAGATGGGACCGGTGGCACTTTCAGTATGCGCAGAATATGGTTATGACCTTACCAAAGACAAATGGCGGAAAACTTGGTTCGGACCGGGTCATCAGAACAATCTAACGCCTTATTCAAACAAAATCGGAGGACTTTCCGGGCTTTCCTGGTTCGTGACACTGGGTTATGTGCTGTAAGGCAATTAAGTTTAAGGTTTCTTGCCACTCCCGATTTATTTTTTCATTTTTGACCTGCTAAAAATTGTCCTCAACCAATGAAAAAACTTTTTTACCTGTCCGTACTGCTTCTCTTAACAGCATGCTCTTCTGAAAAAACGGATGAAGAACTGTTAGAACAGGATCAAATTACTTTAAATGAAAACCTGATTTCAGGAAAAGTTGTTCCCTATAAATTCGTGAAACTAATGGTTCGCGGCTATGCTTCCGACGATAAATCTTCCGCCAAATTCAAAGCATTTAAGCACGATTCGGATAAATTGGTGCAAAAAATCATGGAATTGGACCATGCGGATGAGTTGTCGGTAAAAGATTACTGGACAATGTACCAGATCTATGACCAAATGGATGAATTCGTTACGCAAACAGACGAAGATGAGTTTCCGGTAATCGTGGATGCATTCAGAAAGTCATGGAACGGGACGAAGAGTGCGGATTATTTCAAAGGCAAAGCAAAAGCAGAACAGGAAGCACGTGAACATGCTTTTATGACGATCCTGGCAATGGCGAGCAGTAGTTTGGGAACCGAAATTGCTTTGTACGAGTGTGCTGAAACCGATATCGAAATCCTTCCCGACTCAGAATTGAAAAGCAACCTGCGTTTTCTGAGAGGTTTTGTATTCATGCAAAAAGGGTTATACTATTTGTCTGAAAATGAATACACCAATAACCTGGCATGGCTTAAAAAGAATAAGAATATTGATCTGACATACACGATCAATTCCATGCAGCTTGGAAAATTCGATAAGAAACAATCGTATGTTGCTTACCGTGCAATGAACCATTTGTACCGCGGGGTGGATCGAATGATGATGGAACGGGACATTGATCACGAACGTGCCCTGGAGGATTTTGAACAAGTATTAAAGGATTGCAAAACTTTGAAGATCGATAACGAAGCGGTTTGGGCGATCGATGTATACGTTCAACTTGAAAAAGGGAACAATGACAAAGCAATCAAATCGCTCAATAAATTGAAAAAAAGCAAACTGCTTACTGCTGACGACAAAGCTTTGATCGATGAATCTATTGAATACTTGAAAAAGGATGACTCGGAAACGGTATTGACAGAAGTTTACGATAAAGTCTTTATGATGAAAATTGCAAGTTCTTTTACCTATAACCGATTGAAACAGGTGAACGCGAACAAATTACTGAAGAACAGCAAGGTTCCGAACGCATCAAAGATTGCACAAAAAACAGCAGTGCTTGAAAAAACAGTCAACCAGATTGAACAGTTCAGTAACGGTGAAACACTGAACGAGGCAACAAAAAAAGCTAGCGAAGAAGGAGAAAGTTTATTGGAGGAAGCAAAAGAATTACTTCCGGAATTTTAAGCAAGATTATAAGAATACAGATATATGAGTGAACAAAAAGAACCGAAAGTAACAGGAATCGGAGGAGTTTTTTTCTATTCTGACAACCTGGACTAAACCAAAAAGTGGTATCGGATAAGTAATTGCACAAACTCACACTTCAATCTGACAAGTGAGGTGTGAGTTTAGCTGGATTACAATGTTTTGATAAATTCTTCGTCCGAGACCTTAAAATACCTCCGCGTGGCTTCAATTTTCGTTCGTTCACTTACTTGGCTTAGTTCCAGTTCCGATTCAGAGATCACTTTCCCCTTGAATCTTAAAAGGTCTTTTTGTACCCAACTGTCCGAAGGGTCGAAAATCTCATTTTCTACTGCAAACTTCAACGTTGTTCCATCCGTTTGATATGCGCCGCAAAAGGTGTATTCAGGTTGTGCTTTTACCATCATTCCCTCCATAGCAAAACTTTTCAGTTCTTTAGTCAAATAAACGGGGTTGTCTCCCGCAACGGATTTATAGATCACATATTCGTTTTCATAAAATCGTAAGAAGTGAAATTTGGGAGTCTCACCTTGCTCCTTTGTATAATATAATCCTTGCATGCTTGTTTCGTATTATCTTCTCGGTTTGTAAGGGGTTGTTGGTTTCAGGTATTCCTTTTCCTGGTTGGTTCCAGCCTGGTGCGGGGCACTGTAATATTCCATGGTGTCACTTTCGTGATTGGAATAAAAACCAAGTGGTTTATATCCTTTATACCGCCCTAAATTGTTTTTCAACTCCGGGTGTTTTTTATAATAACTGTAGACAGGTTCAAAATCGTTATTCTTGAATACGTCAAAGAACAATTGGTAGTTCATGTAGAAATTGCAGGAGCTGTCGGCAGTGAGATTATAGTTCACAAAGACCAGACTGTCTTTCAAACCCTCCGAATAATGGATCTCGTATGTTGAGGGCATTTTCGGCTTACACGCAGTTATGAAAACCAAACAACCCAAAATTGCACCTGCTGAGACTGATTTTATAATCATCTGTTTTTTAATTTTTTATCCGGTAAAAATAAGTGATTTTACGCCTCTTTCTCTTCCCGTAGCTCAAGTCCGTATTTAATTGCTTCGGCAAGTACGTCGAGGTGGATGTTTTTCAGTGTTTTGAACTTAATGCAGTAACCGGTTACGCTCGCTTTGCCCAGTTTTTCCCCGTACGTTTTGGCCAGGTATGTCTTGTCGCTCAAACCGAGGATGTAGACAGAAATTCCACTGGTGTTTGCACTCAAACCAATTCTGTAAAACTCCCTGTTTGTTCCGTCAGCATAATTGATGGTGTAAGATCCGTAGCCGATATTGGGATTGGAAACAATTTTACCTTCACTGTTTTTCCCATCCGTAAACCAGAGTTTACATCCCGGTGAAATTTGAAGGATACGCTCGTGCAATTCCTGCATTTCACTGCGTTTTGGTTCCGCCTGATCGGCAATGTAAGTCCTGATCTGTTCCTGGATATTCATGTTCAATAGTACGCAATAATTCGAAGAAACGGAAAAGAGATTAAACAAGAGTTAACAAGTAACCCAATACTGAACCTCCCAAAACAACAAATACGCTGTTTATTCGTCTGATTCCGAATGTAATCCCAATGCTGATTATTCCGATTAAAACAGTTCTCCAATCCGAAACTGCATCCTTTCCGAGTTCAAAACAGATAGCAACAATGATCGCAACGGAAGCGATATTGACAGCGTCGAGAAAGGAAGAAAAAAGAATGGAATTCCTCATTTTTTTAACCAGGGGATTCAGCAGGGCTACAAATACAAATGACGGAAGAAAAATCCCGATGGTAGAAACTATAGCTCCGGAAATCCCGTTGATCTGATATCCCAGGAAAGTGACTGCGGAAAAGACCGGTCCTGGTGTAAACTGTCCAACAGCAATCGCATCCGTTAGTTCCTGCCGTGACAGTATTCCCGTTTCAACCAACTCGGAGTTCAGGAAAGCAAATAAGACATATCCGCTTCCGTAAAGGATCGCTCCGATTTTCAGGAAAATGAAGAAGAGTTTTCCATTGACTGAAGTAAAAACAAGATTGGAGGAGAGTTTTAAAGAGACTAAAGGCAAGATACTTTTTTGCACGTTTCCATTCCTTTTGTTTTTGATAAATAAGAGAAACAGACTCAAAAATCCTGCACCGAAAAGGACATAAATTTCAGGTATACCAGCCAATGCAAGAATCAATGCAGCGATCCCGATCAAAGCCAGTTCAACCGATTTCAAGGACTTTTTTGCC
>CBFGPJ010000297.1:0-4703 GCA_965650615.1 uncultured Fluviicola sp.
ACTCCGGAAGAACGGAAAAAGAGAAGAAGAAAACGCCGGATCATCTGGGGATCCATTATTATTGTTTTGGTTGTTTTCCGGCTTATTTTGCCTTATATCGTCTTGAAATATGTTAATAATAAGCTGGAGAATCTCGAAGAATACTACGGTCATGTGGAAGACATCGATATCCATTTATATCGTGGAGCTTATGAGATCAAGGATATTCGCCTGCTAAAAAGAGTAGAGAAAAAGGGGCGAACCGGAACGACAGAAAAAGATACCATTCCCTTTTTTAAATCACCCTCTATTGACTTATCCATTGAATGGAGAGCCATTTTTCATGGTTCTATAGTTGGTGAGATTAGTGTGGAACAACCGGTTGTGAATTTTGTAAAAGACCGGCACAAGGGAGAAGACGTGAAAGCGGATACGGCAGATTTTGCACAATTGGTGGATGATTTGATGCCTGTAACGATCAACCGTTTCGATATCCATAATGGCGAAATTCATTACCGGGATTTAGAGGCTAAACCAAAGTTGGATGTTGCTATGAAAAATCTCAATATCACGGCTACAAACCTAACCAATGTGACAGATAGTAAAGAAGTGCTCCCTGCCACACTGGTCGCTTCTGCTGATGCTTACGAAGGAAAGTTTGCATTAAACGCGAAATTCGACGGACTGGCCAAAAAGCCCACCTTTGATATGAATACTTCTATGAAAGGTTTGAATCTCGTACTGCTCAACGACATGCTCCGGGAATATGGAAATTTTGACGTAAAAAAAGGGACTTTCAGTATGTATGGTGAATTTGCAGCTAAGCAAGGTAAATTCGGTGGTTATGTGAAACCATTTTTAAAAGATCTGGATGTGGTGCAATGGAATAAGCAGGAAGGTGATTTTAAACAGATTCTTTGGGAAACATTGGTTGCAAGCGCTGCAGAAATTCTTCAAAATCAACGGAAAGAGCAGCTTGCTACGAGGGTAGAGTTCGGTGGAACATTTGATAACGCGGATCTGAATACCTGGCGTGCGATCAGTTATGTACTTCGTAATGCTTTTCTTCATGCACTTCGTCCGGCAATGGATAATTCAATTAATATCAATAAGCTGGAACCAGGTGGAAAGAAAACGTTTTTGGAAAAAATATTCGGTGAAGATTCCAAAAAGAAAGACACAAGAAAAGAAAAACGCGCCAAACGCAAAAGTGAACGAAAAAAGAAATCATGATGCTCAAACTTCGACTTTGGCCTGTATTACTGATTTTGTTTCTTGGGGTAGGAGGATATCTCATCTACCTCTTCATTCAGAGACAAAAAATGCTCAATTTGTTACTTCCGGAAGTAACTGAAATAACGTTGATAAAGGCAGATATTCACCAGGATACAGCCTATATAGACGTAAATACCATTGTTGTCAACAAAGCGCCTTATGAAATGAATATTGACAGTATTATCTGTGACCTGGCGTTGGGAGGAACACTTTTGGTATCGACCAGTAATTATGTGGGTTTACGCCAGCAAAGCGGGGAATCCGATTCGGTCACATTTTCAGTAAAGATACCGATCACTCACACACGCAATAAAATAAGAAGTCTCCAGGGAAAAGACTCCACGGGTTTAAGCATCTCAGCTGTGATTGTTTATTCCGGAATGAAAATACCTTTTATTAAAAGTAAGAAAATCGAAGTTCCCGTTCCGCCAAAATTTAAAGTGATCAAAACCCAGAAGAAAGAACTGAAGCTGTTCAAGAAAAATGTGAAAGTAGATCTTTTCCTGAGGATTCTTAATGAGGGGAGGAACCTTTCACTGGATATACACGATTTGCAATATGAATTAAAGGTTGGGGATGATCTTTCGACCAAAGGAAAATTCTATAAAGACATTTCTATCAAACCACAATCTTCCCAGGTACTCCGGTTTCCACTGAACCTGGATATGAAGCATCCATTGGGAACGATCTTCAAGATTTGGGGAGACAGAGATCGTGTTCCGTTTAAAATGACAATTAGCGGTTACCTGGATGCCGGAAAAATGAAACGGATTCCCACTGTAATTTTTGCTTCGGGACATATGGAAATAGTAAACGAAAGAAAAAAGAAAGTTGAGAAGAAACACGAAAAAGAACGAAAGAAAGATCAGCGTAAAGACAGACGAGATGATAGAAAAGATTCCCGGAAAGAAAAACGGGAAGATAGAAAAGAGTAATAAAGAGGAAGAGTGCCACGAATGCACGAATTATTGGCTCGGCTAACGCGCTCGCTCAAAGTATGAATCGTTTGTATTTTAAACTATCTTCATTAAAATTTACCAGCAAACCAAGTGGAAGGTTTGAAACGGCCAAGTAATTAATGACTTGGGCATAATGGGATTTAGTTAATTGACTCACTGATTTCACTTCTAAAATAATAGAATCAAGAACTACGAAGTCAGCATAAAAATGATGTGGTAAAACAATATCCTTATAATGAACTTTGAATTCTTTCTCTCTTATAAATCTGATGTTTTTCTGCTTGAACTCATATTCCAATGCATCTTTGTATACAATCTCTGAAAAACCATGTCCCAGATTTCGGTGGACTTCCATACAAGAGCCTATAATTTCATAGGCCTCGCTTTCTAATATTAAATGCTTCATTTACTTTAAGATAAACAAAAAGTTCATTTGAAACAAGTTCTATATCATAAAAATGCGAGCGCGGTAGCCGAGCTGAATTCGCGCATTCGTGGCTGCTACCAAACAAATGCCTCTTCATGAAACCAATCGCCGCGAACGCGAAGCGTCTGTTCAATCATATCCCTTACACATCCTTTTCCTCCCAAATAAGGAGATTGATAATGTGAAATATGTTTGATCTCAATAGCGGCATCCTGCGGACAAGCTGCCATTCCAACCAGCTGCATCACCTGGTAATCCGGAAGGTCATCTCCCATGTATAAGACTTCTTCGTCCTTAAACAGGTGTTTTTCCTTTAATTGCTGGTAAACCTGCACTTTATGTGACGAGCGCAAATGCACTTCCGTAACACCCAAATGAATCAAACTTGTCTTCACATCTTCGGAATTCCCCCCCGTAATGATAAAAACTTTGTATCCTTTTTTGACAGCGTACTGGATTGCATACCCGTCTTTGGAAAAAAGGCCTCGCAATAATTCTCCGTGGTATGGATAAACAGTTCCATCAGTCAAAACACCGTCAATATCAAAAATGAAAGTTGAAATGTGGTTTAAGCGCTCTTTGTAGCTAATCATCTTATTTGTAGTGTTTGATAATACTTTTGGTTAATGTCTGATAGATGTTTTTCTGATCCGGTTTCAGCAATTCCAGGTGTTTCTGGATTGTGCTCTGATCATTGCGCACGGCAGGTCCGGTTAGAATATCGTGTGGATGATTGCTTTGAATTTTCTCCATTGTTTGATTAATAAGTGGTTTTAACCAATCAAACTCAATCTGGTGTTCTTCACAATAATGTGCTGCAAGATCAATGATGTGATTCGTGAAATTATTCGCAAATACGGCTGCTACATGTAAATACTGACGTTTGTCTTCTGATAGTTCGATTGCATTTCCGCTGAATTCCTTTGCAAACTTCATTAAGAATGCATTGAATTTCGGCTCTGCGGCTTCTATGAAGAGTGGTAAACCTTTCCAATGGATACTTTGATCTGATTTGAAACTTTGGAGCGGGTAGAAAGTCCCGATCGGGTATTTTGTTTTCAAATGGTTCAGGTTTACAGTACCGGAAACAGAAACCACCGGGGCATATTTCGAAATGAGCTGGATCATTTCCACCATTGTATTATCGTTTACAGCACAAAAGACGATATCGAAATCAATAAATTCCTTGAAGTCATTCGTAAACTGAACATCTTTTGCATTCATGGAAGCGGGCAGATTGTTTCCTGAACGCGAGTAAACCGTCAAATGAGTATGCCCCAATTCGATCAGGCGCTGAAGGAAGTGAAGTCCTACATTTCCCATTCCTACAATTCCGATTTTCAATTTTTGATTCATCTTTCAAAGGTAAAATTATTCATGGTTTACCACAAAGAGCACAAAGATCACAATGAAAATTTTTACATGGTGTTATAATAAAACCTTGTGTGCTTCGTGCTCTTTGTGGTAAAAATAAAGGCGATCCTTTCGAACCGCCTTGTATCTTATTTTCCGTGACATTGTTTGTATTTCTTTCCGCTTCCGCAAGGACAAGGATCATTTCGGCCGATCTTAGGTTCTGTTGAAACGATCGGTTGTTGTTTCTCGCGTTGCGGTGCAGAATTGCGCATTGCTTCTTCGTAACCTTCACTTCCGCTGAAACGAGGCATTTCCGTGCTGGAAGAAGTAGATTCGATCTGCGCTTTTTCGTAGTTGTTTTGAGCAACTTCTTTGTTCGTTGTCTGGATATCATCCAACTGCTCTCTCGGAACATCTGCTTTTACAAGGAATTCCACCGTTTCATTACTCAAACGTGCATTCATTGCCTTAAACAATTCAAATGACTCCAATTTGTAGATCAGCAACGGATCTTTTTGTTCGTAAACTGCTTGCTGTACGGAAGAACGGAGATCATCCATTTCACGTAAATGCTCTTTCCATTCGTTATCGATCATTCCCAATACGATGTTGCGTTCCAATGCATTCGGAACAGAAGCTCCGTTGGATTCATATGCTTCTTTCAGGCTCACGATCAAAGGCATTGTTTTCACACCATCCGTAATAAG
>CBFGPJ010000298.1:0-4679 GCA_965650615.1 uncultured Fluviicola sp.
TGACAAAAATACGCAAAACTAGGACTTTTATTGTGCAACTACCTTAAAAGAACTAATTTTTCCATTTTCTGGGCCTTTTTACCATCAGGCATGGTGACTTTTAATTGATAAACGTACACTCCTTTAGCAAGTTGATCACCAAAATCGTCTTTCCCATCCCAGGAAATACCCTCCACTCTGAATCCATTGGTAGGCACCAGCTGATTGATCGTTTTCACCAATCGACCGGAAACCGTGTAAATATTGATCTGAGTTTCCAAAGAAGCACAGGATTGATTGTGCTCATACATGAACACGGTATGTGTTGTAAACGGATTCGGATAATTCAGTACATGATCCAATTGCATATCCTGGTCTTCCGTTACGGTAAACTCCAAACGAATGGTACTCGAATTATTGTTCACGTCCCAGACCTTCACGTCCAGGGTATGCGGACCAACTGCCAGGTTACGAAGGGCATATTGCAATTTCCCGTTTTGATAACTGTCCAGGTTCGATTTGTAATACTCGTTCAACACGATCGGGCTCCCGGTATTTCCATCCAAAACAGCGGTAATGTCATGTCCGATCCCATTTCCAACCGTATTAATCCCATTTTCATCATATGCCTCAACGACCAACAATGGATTTGCACTCGAAATGCTTCCGTTCACAAAAGAATCGTCATTCAGGTAAATTTTCAATTCAGGACCAACGTTATCAACCGGAGGATTCGGATTAATTCCACCAACGACAAAGGTTGAATCCCAGCCGTCAGCATCTACCACCTTATTGTCTGCATAATAGCTGATTTTTCCTCTTCCGTAATTGAAATCAATGTCTTTGGGAACAATGAACTCAAATTTAAAATCTCCGTTCGTAACCGTTGCACGTCCCTTGTATAATGCATTTTTCTGAGTCTTAAATGTAATGATCGGTGAAGCCGGGTCATTCCCTAACGTTTGGACCTTTTTCGGTTTATCAAAAATAGTTGGTGCCAATACTCCGTTGAAGGTCGTCAGTTTGTTTCCGTTATAGTCTTCCAAATGTCCTACTACATGCATTTTTGTCAATGCGCGAACCGTATCCGCACCACTTGAAATGGCTATGTGATTGATCGAATCTGTTACGATCTTCCATTTTGGAAGGCAGATCTTCAAAGCGGGATCTCCTACCAGGTTAAAACAGCGTCTGTTATCCAAAGTTCCGGAAGTATTTTTCGTTCTGCGCATAATTTCCCCAAACGGAAGCGGGTCGAAATTCGCATCACGTTCGATCACATGCGAGAACAAACTTGCAACCACTACGGTATTGATCGAAATATAAACAGACCGGGTAGTTGTCATCAACGCAATTGATCCTCCTTTCGGATTCAGGGAAATCAATTCCCCGATCGATTCTCTGGAAGGATCATCGAATTTCGTAAACTCACACGTTGCAGTAACAAACAACCCCATCCGATTCAGGTTTGTCCAGGTATTCACCTGCGGAATCGTTATAATTCGTTCTTCTGCCGCTCCGACTTCTCCTCCGTGTCCAATGTAATTGGTAATTAAACTTCCACGCTCCACGCGATCGGTAATTGCATTCAATACATCCGGATAACGGTGTCCGCCGGTAGTTGAAACCTGCGTGTAGGCGTCAGAATAGATTTTTTCACAATTCATTTCATTTGCAGCAGCCTGCACCTGGTTAAATGCCGGTTCTGCATCTGCAGTAACAAAACTTCCGCTTTGTTCATCATCGGTGATATTCGTGTAAACCTGTCTCCAATCACCGAACATATTGGCTGCCTCTCCAATACAACAACTATTCGGGTCATTGGAAATGATCGGTGAATTAATCCCATTTTTCATGTAGTGCTCAATTTTATCCACCTGGGTTTGAGCATGTGTTGCATTGGAGATTAATAAACGCCCTACTCCAATATCCATCAAATCGCTTCCATTAATCGATTCATTGTTATCCATAAATCCGAAATAATCATCTGTCACCAGCGCATCAATGTGATTTTCAGAATTCAGGTATTCATAAGTCGGAATCATGTAATTATTCCCTGCAACACGGTTTTTCGGATCATACGTTGCATCACCGAACAGGCACAGGTATTTGGGTTGCAGAAGGGTATTTCCTCCTGCACGCTCATAGAACATCTTTACAAAACGACGAATTGCCGTTGCGTCCTGGTTTCCGGAAGAAAACTCATTATAAACCTGCTCCACATCCACAACCAACGTTGACAACCCTTCAGCCTGATGCAGATTCCCCAAACGAAGAGCCTGGTTCATAAATTGCTTCGGGCTTACTATGATGTAATCAAATTGGCCCAAAGCATGCAAATCCTGGTTTTCAATTTGCTTTACAAAAGTTGGCTGGGAAAAAGAGGTTTCACTGAATGCGATAAATTCTCTCAGCGTATCTGTGCTTTGTTTAAAGGAAAAAACATTCCCAACGAGTGTTCCTGTAATCAATTGAGGATTTGTTTTCGAAGTAATGTCCCAAACCCGATGTGTTGCACTCATCCCGGAAACATTAAACAAGCTCACATTACCCAAACCAACGGAGTTGAGATCCCTGAACAACATCGTATTTCCATAGAACACCAAACTTCTGCGCCCCACAATTTCAATAAAATCCAGATAAGCTCTAACCGAAGCATTAACCCGGTTCAGGGTATAAACGAGTTCAACAGGAGATGAAGTCGGATTAATCACAAAAGACTTTGCATTTCGGACGTAATCACTGCCAACAGAACTCAAAAGTAAATTATCTACCGTTGAGCCGTTGTAAGTTACCTGGAAACTATTTCCTCCACTACTCCCGTTATTGGCAGTTGCATAATCTACCTGAATCGGTGTACTTACATCCACATTCGGAATATTGAATTTGAATGACTGTGTCAGGTTTGCATCAAACTGTTCTCCATACCAGACTTGTCCTCCCTGTACCAGATTCACCGATTCACTCTCATGGATATCGTAAAAAGTATACGTATTGACTGTTTGCGTGGATGGCAAAGGAGATTCCGGTAAATCTTGGATCCGCAGCGGTAAATCCGTTTCATCAACATGAATAAAATAATGGTTTACAGCACTGTAAATGTGCATATTCCTGCTGTAATTCGTCCCGCTGCCATGGTCCCAGCGATTAGGCCCCGCTCCAAAGAACAAAAAATACTCATCTTCATCAAAAGTGGTATCGGCATTTCCAACGAACTGGATCGCATTCTTCTTTAAATCATCGCTGAAAGGCGCACTATTTAATTCCGAAAGTCTTCCGTCCGCATTTCCGTATAAGTTAATTGTGTTCGGGTCAAGATTGTCAACATCCAGGCCCATACTCTTGAAAAAGGCCTTGTTCAATTGAAATATTCCGTCATTCGGAACAGAGATCTTATACCAACCACCACTGTTCAAAACGGAATTTGCTGCATAACTTTTCAGGTAATTTGAATTGGAACCAAGCGATCCCTGGGCAGTTACTTTTAATTTGTATGAAATGATTTTCTGATATCCGGAAGGTGTTTTTATGTAAGGAATGCATTTTGACATTAAAAAATGTTCATTTCTGGCCTTGGAAACCTTAGCCTGAATTTGTGCAGAAACCGGTACTTCGCTTTTAATTGAATTCAGGTAATTGGTTTCATACGAACTAACGGCATCCGTTTGAATATCCATCACAACTACTTGGTAATTACCAGGTTTGTACTTTTGCTGAAAGGAATGAGCAGGGAGTTGATTCTCAAAACCTCCATCTGAAATGATAGGAACCATTGTCTGAACACCATTAATCATCATTTCTTTCGGTTGCTGCCATTGGATTTCAACAGAAACATCCTGAGCTACAGAGGAATGCCCGATCAAAAGCAAAATCAGGAGTTTGTAATATGTGTTAAAAATGTAACTTGCTTGTGTTTTGTCGTTTTTCATAGCACAAAATTCGAAAACTAGATGAATGTTCAATCAAACGTATGAATTCTTTTTTTATTTTTGTGTTTCGGCGATTTAGTTGTAACCATTGTATTTTTTTTTCGTAACATTGGCGAACCAATGCTACAAATTAGCTTGAAATATTCTTAACCGAATGAGAAATATTAAACTATTGGCGTTTGTTGGATGCTTATTTGGCTCGTGTCAATTATATGCGCAAGACCCAACTTTTACGCAGTTTTACGCAAACCCTCTGTACCTGAACCCTGCTTTTGCCGGATCTCATGGATGTGCCCGTTTTTCAATGAATTACCGCAATGAATGGCCTAGTCTCTCCGGAAACTATGTTACTTACAGCGCATCTTATGATCAATACTTCAAAAACATCTCAGGAGGGATCGGAATTTTAGCTACTCATGACATGCAAGGTCAGGGTACGATTAACACATCTATGTTAGGCTTGATTTACTCTTACCACTTGAAAGTAAACAGAAAGTTTGCAATGCTTTTTGGAGTCCGAGCAGCCTGGTACCAAAAATTCCTGGATTGGGAGAAATTGACTTTTGGGGATATGATTGACCCAAGAAGAGGTTTCATTTACCAAACAGGTGATTTAAAGCGAGGCGGTTCAAGAGGTTTCTTTGACGCTTCAGCAGGATTTGTAGGATATTCAAAACATTTCTTCTTTGGAGGAGCAGTTCACCACTTAAACATGCCGAATGAATCCGTAATCATTGGTAATTCACCAATGCCGATGCGATTCACCGGGCA
>CBFGPJ010000299.1:0-4669 GCA_965650615.1 uncultured Fluviicola sp.
CAAAAAAAATAAAAAGGGCCACTATATCATGCTTGGGGTTGACTCTCCAGCTGAAGCAGTTAAAGAATTTGAACGTAACTGCAAGATTAACGAGGATATTCTTAAATTTTTATCAATCAGAGTTGATAAGATTGATGAAAACCCATCACATATGATGCAAGCTCCTGCAAAAGCTACCCCGGGTGCAGGCTTAATTGAAGACCAAATCTAATAAAGCAATCAAAGGTTTCTAGACATGGAAAGAAGAAATGAAGTTACAACACAGCAAATTGGGAACATTATTCCAAACTCTGTATTGTTTAACCGTAAATCTAGTTTTAAAAAAGGAGCAAATTGCCCCCTTTCAGGCAAGGATGCACCTAACATTAATTATAAGAACATCACTCTGTTAACCCAATACATCTCTGAAAAGGGCAGAATTCTTCCTAGCAGGATAGTTAACGTATCTGCTAAAAAGCAAAGAGAGCTTAAGAGAGCAATAAACATTGCCAGAAACTTAGCCCTTCTTCCTTTCACCGTTGTATAATTAAGGTCCTACAATGCAAATTATTTTATTAGAAAAAGTTGAGAAATTAGGAAACATAGGAAGCGTTGTAACCGTAAAGAACGGATTTGCACGTAATTACCTTTTCCCGCGTAGAAAAGCTGTAAGAGCAACTAAAGAGAACCTTGCTTTAGTTGAACAAAAAAGAGTCGTTGGCCCTGAAAAAGATATTACTGAAGTTCTCAATGCAATCAAGGTATATGAACAAATTCGAACGTTCGATCCTTACCAGTCCAAATCATTTCTGGATGCACATGCATTATTATTGAACGGGTTAATTTCTGATGCTGGAAATTACCGAAAAACCGGTGTTGGAATTGTTGCAGGTGAAAAAATTACTCATATGGCGCCACCAGCGGCAAATGTTCCGCATCTAATGAAGGACCTGTTTCATTATTTAGAAACGAGCATGGAATTAATTCTGATCAAAAGCTGTGTTTTTCACTATGAAATGGAGTTCATTCATCCATTTTTAGACGGAAACGGAAGAATGGGAAGATTGTGGCAAACACTTATCCTGATGCAAAATTACCCGGTTTTTGAGTTTATTCCCTTTGAAAATTTAATTTATCAAACTCAAACCCGTTATTATGAAGCGCTTGCAAAAAGTGATAAATTAGGAAAATCCACACCGTTTATTGAATATATGCTTGAAGTCATTGATGCGTCACTAAATTCTATATTGAATACAACTGCAAACACTATGACAACGGAAGATCGGTTGAAATACTTTGCTGAGATCTCAGATGGGCAATTCACCCGCAAAGATTATATGCTGGTATTTAAAGAAATTTCCACGGCCACAGCTAGTCGGGATTTAAAAACGGGTGTTGATTTAAACTATTTCCAAAAAACCGGGGATAAGAAGAAAACTATCTACATGTTAATTAAATGATACATTTACCTAACCAATCCTCCTTATGAAAAAACCAACTAATTCCCTCTTACTTTTTACCTTATTTTTTAATTTTAGAAATTAAGTATTTTTGATTTAGCTAAAACTTCTCCTTTTATTACTCAATCACTATGAACATATTTGACACTTCAAAATCACTAATCGAAAATGTCTATTTACTTAGCGGTCCAATATTAGCAATCTTCGGCTTTTCTGTAATTCGCCAAATTAAACTAGCAAAAGATCAACTAAAAACTGCAAAAGATCAACTTCTTGAAAACCAAAAACAATTGGTTATAATTTCTAGTAGGGATGCAATTAAAACCGCAGCTGAACAAGTCAAATTTTATATGGATACAATAGTAAAATACGCAAATGAAGCATCCGATAAAATCAAAGAAATAGGAATCACAAGGATTGAGATTCAAACGACTAGATTTATTAAGCAAGATATCCTGAATGATCAAAGAACTGAAGAAATCATATCTTATATGGAGAAGTCAGACAAAATGTTATTGTTTGATCTTAACTTAATGAATTCCTTGGAGACATTTTCAACCTATTTTACTCAGAAAGTAGCAGATGAAACAGTCGCATTTCAATCTGTTGGAAGATCATTCTGCCATACAGTAGAGAAGATAAGTTTCAGACTCTCTTCAGTTAGAGACAATGAAACTGATTATTTCAAAAATACTGTTAGTTTATATAATCTTTGGAAAACTAGATTAACCAATCAAGATTTAGAAATTCAAAAGGAAACTCTGCAAAAAGAATTAGAACAAAAACTTCAAGAAATCGAAGCCAAGAAAACAAATACTTCTATAATAAAACCGCTTGGAACTGATAACTGATTCCGATTAATAAAATTTCGATTTATTCCTTCACTAGTTTTTTAATAACAGTTCCCAATTTTAATTGAACAACAGCAATATAAATTCCTGCCGGACAGGTACTGAGATCAATCAAATCTTGATTTAGAATCAGTGTAACAGATGTTCCGTTTGCACTAAAAACTTCAATTAAAAATTCATCAGCAGGTTTCGATAAAAGGTAAAACTTGCCATTTCCCGGATTGGGACTTATCTGGATATCAGAATTGTCATTAAATTCCTCCATTTCGGCTGTATTGCTTGCAAAACGTAAAATGGTTCCATTCAATCCGCAGGTATACCCGATTCCGTTCCCCGGAAAACAAGCTGCCAATTGACGCGAAGAAGCAGAGGCAATCGGCGACCAGGAAGCTCCCTGACCGGTTGTTTTCAAAATAATACTGGTGTTTCCGGTATAATTTCCGCCAACTGCAAATCCAATGGAATTATCCGGGTAGAAACCCAATCCGTTTAACACCGTACTTGAGAAATCGTCTGAAGTCCAAATGGATCCGGCATTGGTTGTGCGTAAGATAATCGCTTCATTGGAAGCGGTAATTCCTCCGGTTACAATCCCTGTGTTTCCGTCCGTAAAATAAATATCTGTCAATGAATGCGTGTTTGTCCCGCTGTTCAGAAAGTTCCAGGCCTGACCGCCATTCACTGTTTTCAGGATTGTTCCGCCATCTCCTACTGCATAACCGATGAACTCGGAAACAAAAAACACCTTATTCAGTTTAAATGAACTCCCGGTGTTAATGGTCGTCCAGGCATTCCCGGAATTGGTAGAGATCAAAACGATCCCATTTGTACCTGTAGCATAAACGTTCAGGCCATTGACGAAAATTCCGGTCAAATCATTGCTTGTACCCGAATTAACCGGTGACCAGCTTCCGCCGCTATTTGTCGTTTTGATAACAGTCCCGCCTTTACCAACAGCGATATAGGTTGATCCACTCAGGAACGCAATACCGGTCAGATCATATGTTGTTCCGGAAGTGGAAGCTGTCCAGGTCAATCCTGCATCAGTCGTTTTCCGGATCACTCCTGAATTTCCCACGACCATTCCGACAGAAGGACTTGAAAAATCGAGCCCGTTCAACTGGGAAGATACGCCGCTGTTTTGAGGTGAAAATGTTTGTGCAATGGATGATAATCCAACAAAAGAGATGACGAAGGTCAAAAATAATTTCATGATAGTTATTGTTTTGGTCAATGTGTTCATTCAAAATTGATATCAGGGATATCAATTATCAACGAAGATAAATTGCGAATGGTTGGCTGCTCTTATGCTAGTTGGAAAATTTCCAGTCGACTTCAAATAAATATTCAGCAGTTTCCAGGTGACGCTTGGCTTCAAACAGGTTTCTTCCCCAGGCATAGGTCCCATGCTGGCGCATAATAAAAGCCGGAACAGTCAATCGTTTTTTTTCCTGTTCCAGGATTTCAGCAAAAGCAGGCATGTCCTGTGTATTGTCAAAAACAGGAACGTGAACAGTCGTTTCGTGCGTTTTTATTCCTTCAAAACCTTTCAATACTTCGTAACCACTCAGTTCAATTGATTGTTGATTCTTCATGGATTGCAGAACAGAATAAACCGAATGACTGTGAACGATACACATAGTTTCAGGGAATAACCGGTACAATTTGCAATGGATCAATGTTTCTGCAGACGGACGAATTCCTTCATAAGCAGGAAGTGCTTTCCCCTGCATATCCACTTCCATAAAATCTGTTGCAGAAAATCCCGATTTATCAATTCCAGATCTGGAAACAATAATCACATCCGGATTTTCAGCCAATCGGAAAGAATAGTTGGTAGAGGTCGCCGGTGACCATCCTTTTTGATGATAGGCACGAATAACATCTGCCAGTTCTTTTTTTAGTTGTTCCATCCTAATCTTTTTGTACTTGTTTGAACTGATTTCGCAATTGCTTCGATGTCATGGTACTTCCATCGTGACTCCATCCCGGTGGTTTGGTAAGATAAAGCCATTTATTTTTCAATCCTTTTGCTTTGCACACGTCCTTGTAAATCGATACCCATTCGTGGAAGATCACATTCGCCGGATTATTGTCTACCTTCTTTTCATACAAACCAAACTCAATCGGAAGATCGTCGATTTCGGCCTGGAAAGTACCGAATAATTTATCCCATACAATCAGGATCATTCCCATATTCTTATCCAGGTATTCCACGTTGGAAGCATGGTGCACACGGTGGTGCGATGGAGTTACCAAAAAGTATTCTAAAACACCCATTTTTTTAACCGCTTTTGTATGCACTAAAATCCCATAGGTTTGGGTGATCGAGTACATAATGAATATGTCAAAAGGCTCGAACCCTAAAAACACCAATGG
>CBFGPJ010000300.1:0-4663 GCA_965650615.1 uncultured Fluviicola sp.
GAGATCATGGATACTTGTCCTAAAGCTTGTGATCTGACACCTGCAGATTGGGATTGAGAAACTTTCAATTGTTTCAGTGCTGAATCATAGGTTGCCTGAGCAACTTCCAATTCAGCATTGCTGTTATCCAATTCAGCCTGGGTTGCTGCTTTTGCCGCGAACATGTTTTTTGTACGCTTGTTATCTTCTTTCGCTTTATTCAATCGTGCTTTTGCTGAATTGATGCTTTCCTGTGTTGTTTCCGTTGAGAAAACTGCTGCGCTGGCACTTTGGCTGGAAGCCATTGCGTTGCTTTTTACTGCATTCAGGTTTGCTTTTGCATTTTCCAATGCAGCTTCAGCTTGTGCTACTTTTGCTTTGTATTCCGTATCATCAATAACAACAAGCAATTGTCCTTTTTTTACTTCCTGGTTGTCTTCGAACAATACTTCTTTCACATATCCTGTAATGGAAGAACGGACCGGGATGATATTAGCATCCAATTGAGCGTTGTCTGTTGATTCTGTATTTCCACCCATCATGAAAATAACAACCCCCGCGATTACTGCAACTATGATACCTCCAATGATGAACTTTATTCTGGAGCCTTTTCCTTTTTTCTCTTTTTTGTTTTCCTTTTCCATGTGTGTTTTAATTAAAATTTGATTGAACCTGATGTTGCGTTGATTGTTGAAATGGCATTCATTCGTTTGATTTCGTGAACTTTCTTATTGAGTTTTGCCTGAAGTTCAGCGTTTAATTGTGACAAATAGTTTACAACGGTAATCTTGCCATTTTCCATTTGAGCGGTTGCGGTTGACGTTACGTTGTGTCTTTTTTCAATGATTACATCATCTTTTTCGATCATTTGAGCCAATGCGCTTAATTGAGCTGTTTGGGTATTCAAAGAAGACGCGATGTTGAATAGGAATGCCTCTTTTTGAATATCGATCAGGCTTTTGCTCAATTCCACTTTTGTTTTCTCTCTTTTCAAGCCATACAAGGAACTGATGTTCCAACGTACCGTTAAGCTTGCACTTCCGAAGAAACGCAAATCCTGGTTGATGAAGTTCGGCCCCGGACGACCGTAATTTCCAGCTGCTCCAACCGTCACTCTTGGAATGGCGTTCACGTTAATTTGCTTGAAACGCGCATCCAGTAGTTTTGCCTGAAGGTCGAAGATTTTCATTTCCGGGCGCTGGATTTCAACGCGTGCAGCCTGACCTCCGATCGGAGTTTCTGCAAGGGCCGTATTTTTGTCCACCGGTTTACCAATATAAAGCGTCATCGTTTTGTAAAGTCCCTCCAATTGAAATCCCGACTCGATGATGTTCTGGTCTGTCTTCAGGATTTCAGCTTCCAGCTCATCCAGCGAACTGGATAAGACCAAGCCATTGTCCACACCTGCTTTCATGTTTTTCGCCCGGTTGCTCAGATCTTCTTTGTACAATTCCAGGATGCGCAGGTTTTCCCGACCTAAAAGAATGTTCACGTAAAGCTGATTTACGCGTTCAACCAATTTGTAAAGTTCTACCTCGTTTTGCTGAATAGTCAATTCCGTACTCAGTTTTTCAACATTATGCTGTGTTTTGGTTAATCCGCCATCGATGATTGTCTGTTCCAGGCTCAGGGATGTCAGATAAGCATCGTGGGGGAATTTCAGATCCATTCCCGGGAAATCGAACTGAACAACCTCCGTGTTGTAAGTTGCTTGTCCCATGAATGAAAGTTTCGGCAACCAGTTTTCGCGGATTGCTTTTTCGTTTTGTTCCGTTTGTTGTAGTGTAACTTCGTTTTGTTTGATCAATGGATAATTTTTCTTTGACCAAGCAATGCATGAGTCCAGTGAAACGGAGTTTTGTGAAAACCCGATCCCTGTAGTTGCAATGCTTAGTACTGTCAGTAATTTGCGCATAATTGTTTGTGTTATTTATTGAAATTTGAAGGAAATGAACTCCTTGACGGATTCTTTGATTCTGTCTTTTGCATCACCATTCCAATCGTACCCGTGTTTTTTCAGCATCAGCTTGTAAAGCGGGGAAGCCAAAAAAGGGTAAGCAACCAGGGAATGAAGATTGACCATGAACAAAACCGGATCAAATGGTTTGATCTCGTTGTTGGCAAATGCTTCTTCCAGGGTTGGAATAAGCAGGGCCCGTTGATTTTTCATGTGCTTTACTTTCTCGTGGAACATTTCCGGGTTAATGGAAATCTCCTTGATAATGAACATCGACATTTGAGGGTATTCGGTAAAGAATTCGAACATATTGTCAACATACTGCATCAAACGCTCTTTGATCGGGAGTGATTTATCTCCGATAACAGTCATTTGTGAGAAATACTTTTCCAGTGCTCCGTCAAAAACAGCGTCAAATAATTTCTCTTTACTTCGGAAGTAATAGTGAAGTAATGCTTTGTTTATTCCGGCAGTATCTGCAATATCCTGCATACGTGCGCCGTAAAGACCATACTTCATGAAAACATCTTTAGCAGCCTCTAAGATCTTTTCTTCCGTTGTTGAATCCTTTAATCCCATAGTTTAATTATTTAATTTAACCAAATGGTTAAACTTTTTTGCAAAACTACATGGTTAAATTTAATTCACCACTATTGAAGTGTAAAAAAATGTTATTTATTAAGCGAAAGGGTGGACTTCGACTACGCTCAGTCACCCTCTCGATTAGGACACTGAGCGTAGTCGAAGTGTCATTAGTCAAAGGGGCTGTCTCAGGAATTCCTGCGGGTTATCCCTCGTGATCATGTCATGAAATTCCGAAAGTTCTGTTTGGGACAATTTAAACAGTTCACTTTCACGTTTTTCCTGTTCGGTCATAAAGAAATCCGTTCCAAATAAGACGCGTTTTGCCAAAAGTTGTCCCCGGTCGTCTTTTGTATTCATGAATTTGATAATGGCAGCTTTCACATCTTTGTTATCCAGGTCGCTTAAGGTGTACGAGATATCGGTATAGATATTCGGATAACATACCATCATATCGCGGATCCGGTCGCACCATAACTGGTTGTCGAATCGGCGAATTTGTTTCAGGTCCGGATCTTTATCACTGTTATCAATGATCTCATTGGATCCTCCCATATGAGCCAGACAGATCTTCAATTCCGGATATTTTTCCAAAATCGGGACGTAATTCTGCGGATGACTGAACAAATCACAGGCCTTATCGTTATCCCCGATTTTGTTATCAGCAATCCATTTCTGGTCGTAGAAAACCCGGATGCGTTTTCGGATTTCCGCCATTGCAGTTTCGGACTCCTTATTCCCATTTGAAAGTGTGGAAGGATTCAATGGGATCAACTCCGTAATCTTACTCCCGATGTATTGTGATCCTACCCGTGTTACATGTGTAATGATGGGCAGTTGATTCTTTTCAGCATAGGAGTAAAGTTCATCCAAACGTTCGTCGAAAGCAAAGAATCCGAGAGCAGGATACAATTTAATCCCGGAAAAGTAGGGGAAAATGGTCCCGTTTTTCTCCAGTCCCATTTCGAAATAAGCTTTGGACCAATTTACCAGGTCCTTTCCCGATTTATGACGCGGATCAATACCAAGAAACGGGAAAAAGTTCGTCGGGTAATAGCGTTTAATGTCTTTAACGGCTTCTAATTGGGTTTCGAAAGAGATCTGATATTTGGAAGGCCGATTATCCATAAAATCCATATTCATTGTCAGGCCTACAATGCGCACACTTGAATCATATTGTTTGCCGACTTCAAACTCCAGTTCAAACACGTCCAGTTGTTTGCGTTGAGTGGCCACTTCCAGGAAACCGATATACTTATCGAAGGTCTTTCGTTTGTTGTTGTCTTTTTTGGCGCCGAGTTTTGCAAAGAATGAGATTACCTTCCGGACCCATTTGGTATCCAGGATGAATTTAATGATCCGTGGCATACGGCGCACGAATTTGGAAGGAAGGATCCGCAGGAAATTATCAGGAACACATTCGCTGTTAAATACATGTGTATGAATATTTGAGAAAGGGAACTGTTTCATAACGGTTGCTTATTTGGATGATTTATCTCCTTCGGGAATCTTCCCGGATCTTCGGATGTTGACAAATTTCGCCAGTAACTCAAACCAGAATGGAGCTCCGAAACTTAAGGAAACCCCGGAGATAATGATACCGATGAGGTATTTGAAGATATTTTCAAAACTGCAATCGTTATTGCGCATATACAGGTATGAGATCAATCCCGGAGTTTTGGAGGGATGCATAGTTACCGGCTCATTTTCTCTTGCTTGTTTACAGCGGAACCAGGATAAGGGAGCAACTTCTTTCGACCAGCCAATTGGAATATTGAGATCGGAAACGAGACTCATAGCACTATCCAGTTGATGTAATTCTTTCTTCCCTACCGAATCCATTATGCGTGAATTGCTGTCCAATTGGTGAATGATGCTTTGGACTTTTGCAATGGTACTCGAATCGATCTGCGAGTAATCTGTCCCATTAGTTGATTTGGCGACATATGTGGATTTCAACAGGAAACTGATGTTGCTTCTCATTGTCGAATCTTTTTCCAGGTTGTCTGCTGTGCGTTCGGCACTTTCAACCAAGCGGTTTTTCAGGTTATCGTCCAGGCTCAAAACTTTCAATAAATGCAAACTGTCTACATTTAGGAAAATAGCAACCAGGAACCCGACTGCGAGGAATTTCTTGCGCTGTTT
>CBFGPJ010000301.1:0-4629 GCA_965650615.1 uncultured Fluviicola sp.
TCTCATCTGAAAGCCTTTTTACCGACCGGCAATTGGAATTTTAAGATCTACGATCTGGGAAATCTCATGCCTGGCGGTCGGGTAGAAGACACCTATTTTGCTTTAAGGCAAATTGTTGCCGAGTTGGTTAAGAAATCGGTTATTCCGATAGTGATTGGCGGGTCTCAGGACCTGACTTACGCAATGTACCAGGGATATGAGGAACTGGAGCAGTTAATCAACGTGTTGAATATTGACTCCAAACTGGATTTGGGAGATCCCGAACTTCCCATCGGTAAAGACGCATACGTGAGCAAGCTGCTCATGCACAGGCCGTGTTATTTGTTCAATCTGTCTGTGATCGGCTATCAAACACCGTTGGTAAAAGCTTCGGAAATCGATCTTTTTGAAAAGTTGTTCTTTGATGCTGTCCGTTTGGGAGAGTTTAAAGGCGATTTCAGGATTGCAGAGCCCTTACTTCGAAATACAGATTTGTTGAGTATCGACCTCCAATCCATCAAAGCATCTGATTTCAAAGGGAAATACTTTTCACAACCAAATGGATTGGACAACCAGGATATCTGTCAAATTGCCAAATATGCCGGGATCTCGGATAAATTGACTTCCGTCGGATTGTTCAATCTTTTACCGGGCGATATCGCAGAAAGTGCTCATGCTGAAGTTGCACAGATCATTTGGTATTTTATCGACGGTTATTCACAACGTGTCGGGGATTTCCCGATCGGTTCGAAAAAGGAGTATACCAAATTCACGGTTTTCCTGGATGAAATAAATCACGACATTATTTTTTACCGCAGCAATCGTTCTGAACGCTGGTGGATGGAGGTTCCATATCCTCCGAAAGAAGGAATTAAATATGAGAGACATCATATGGTTCCGTGTGATAAAGCGCAGTATAACAACGCATTGAATGGTGATATACCTAATCTGTGGTGGAAAACGTATCAAAAACTAGGGTAACCTTTTATCTATCGTTCCGTAAGAAGAGCTTGTGTTAAATATTTATCTCTTCAACATTTCGTTGTGGAAAAGATGAATTGATTCCACTAAAAAATTTTGTTTGTTCTAAAAAATACTTATTTTAGTCGCCAATTGGCTAAAATTTGTTAAAGTCAAGCATGTTAAAACCATAATTAGGACCCTTTAATATGAATAAAACGTTACGTATCTTATCAGCGTTTGTGTTGTGTTCTCTTGGAGCTGCTGCTCAGCAAGATATTGCATTGACACATTTTATTTACAATAAGTTCGCCATCAACCCGGGCGCTACTGGTATTGAAGAAGGGTTGTGTGGAAATTTAATTTATCGCAACCAGTGGGATAAAGTAAACGGAGCACCGAATTCTGTAGTTTTTAATGCTGAAGCAAACATGGAGAGCTTTGGTAAATGGACGGGAGGATTTGGATTGAACTTCACGCACGATGCAATCGGTTTTAACAGACAAAATAATGTGATGTTGAATTATTCGCATCATATCCAGTTGGGTAATGGTCGTTTGGGTATCGGATTGGGTGTCGGAATGGTGAATTTCGGTATGAGTCCTGTTTGGGTTGGTCCTCAAACACAAATTGACCCTACTTTCCCGGGTGCAAGTTCTGCGATCACATTTGACTTAAACTTTGGTTTATACTACCGTGCGGAGAATTGGTATGCAGGATTGTCTTCCACTCACTTGCAGGCTTCTGCTTTGAATTTGACAAGTCAGTTTCCTACATCCAGTGGTACGGGGACAGTTCCTTATGACTTAGCTCGTCACTACTATGCAATGGGAGGTTATACTTTCAAAGCTTTGGGGCCTGGTGATTTGGATATCCAGGGTATGTTGGAGACAGATTTGTTGAAATATTCAGGTAATATTAACGCACGATATATTTATAGAGGTTTCCTTTACGGGGGATTAGGTTATAGAAATAGCGATGCGGTATCTGTATTATTGGGATGGAGACCATTTGAAATTAAAAATCCAAAATCAAGAATGTTTATGTGGGTAGGTTATTCTTATGACATCACAATTGGTAGATTGTCAAAGATTTCCAATGGTACTCACGAGATTGCGCTTAAGTTTTGTTATATCCCTGTGATACCAATAACAAAAGCACATCACCCTAAATGGTTGTAAAATCAAAAAAAAATAAGAATCTTTGTAACCATTTTTTATTCGATTCCGTTATATCGCAAAATTGATCCTGTAGAATGTTAACGATAAATCCGGAACTGTAAAATTGAACTAGAATGAAAAAACTGTTGTTTATCGGTTTAATTGGGGCCTTCATTGCCTCTTGTAGCTCGCGTAGTGGCCACTTGACGGGGACATTAGGTCGTAAAGTTTATCAGCCTGAGATTCCTCTTGGGATGGTATATGTCCCATCGGGTTCCTACATCATGGGGGAAAACGATCAGGATGTTCCTTTCTTGCACCAAACACGTGCTAAGACTGTGTCTGTCCAGGCATTTTATATTGATCAAACTGAGATCACGAATAACGAGTACCGTCAATTCGTGGACTGGGTGAGAGATTCCATGGCTCGTGAGCGAATTTATTCCGGATTAGAGGAAGACGACGAAGCGTCACGTTACATCAATTATACAGATATGTATTTTGATGAAGGTGCTTTGGAGATGGTTGAATTCGAACCTTCAGACCGGGATGTCAATCGCGCACAATTCTCATTGAACTGGGATCGCAGGTTTGCTTACGATGATCCGGATTTGATGCCGTTGTTGGCGGATATGTATTATCCGCAACCGGAGCGTTTCTACAAACGTCGTGAAATAGATACAAGAAAGTTGAATTTCAAGTATTTCTGGATTGACTTAAGAGAAGCTGCTGTAAGAGGTCGTATCGAGATCGTTCACAATGGAGTGGATAAAGATGGTAATGAGATTAGTCCGGAACACCGTGACTTGAATACACCTCCGCATCCGTTTACAGAAGAGCCGCAAGGTTTGGATAAGGATTTGAGTTACTTCAACAAGAAAGGTCAAAGTACAGGTCTTCGTGGTCACGAGAACCGTCAGCGATTCATTATTGATGAAGAGATCAACGTATATCCGGATACATTGGTTTGGGTTCGTGACTTTACGTATTCATTCCATGATCCGATGACAAACATGTATTTCTGGCATCCGGCTTACGATAACTATCCTGTTATCGGTATTACCTGGGTACAGGCTAAGGCATTTTCAATTTGGAGAACTCAATTGTTGAATAACTGGTTGTTGGCGATGGGAGATTTGTTTGTGAACGATTTCCGTTTACCTACAGAAGCTGAATGGGAAAGAGCTGCTCGCGGTGATTTGAATAACTCTCCATATCCTTGGGGTGGACCATATATCCGTAACCAAAGCGGGTGTTTCCTTGGTAACTTTAAGCCGATGAGAGGTCGTTATTTTGAGGACGGTGGTTTCCACACGGTAAAAGCTTATTCTTATAACCCGAATGGTTGGGGGCTATATTGTATGGCCGGTAACGTTTCGGAATGGTGTGAAACAGCTTACGACGAAGCAATGTATGAGTTCTCTCATGACTTAAATACTGAATACAGATATGACGCAATGGACTGGGATCCACCGGCAATGAAACGTAAAGTTATTCGTGGTGGTTCCTGGAAAGATGTTGGATACTACTTGCAAACTTCAACTCGTACATACGAGTATCAAGATACGGCTAAATCGTACGTCGGATTCCGAAATGTGGCAACACACTTAGGTCGCGGTGGACGTGAATTCTCAAAAGAGGGTGGCGAAGAAATTCGTAGCGATATCCAACTTCGCTAGGAATAAACAAACAATTACAAAACAATAAATTTGGTTAAACCTAAAAAACAAAGAAAACTATGAAACCAGGAAGTAAAGGATGGAAAAAGTTTATGGCGAAATTATACGGTTTCGGTGCGGCAGTCGTAATCGTTGGAGCCTTATTTAAAATTATGCACTGGCCTGGAGCTGGTCCGATGCTTGTAATCGGTCTGTCTACTGAGGCTATTATCTTCATCTTCTCGGCATTTGAACCGATTCATGAAGATCCAAACTGGGAGCTTGTTTATCCTGAATTAGCTTTCGCACACAGCGATGATTTAGACCACGATGCACTACCTGCAGCAGGTGGAAGAGGAGGAAGAAATTCCGGAGGTACTGGAATTACTGAGCACTTGGATAAAATGTTGGAGGAAGCTAAAATTGATGGTCAATTATTGGAGCGTTTGGGAGATGGAATGCGTCAGTTGGGTGAAAATGCTTCTCAATTGAAAGGTGTAACATCTGCAGCAGCGGCAACTGACTCTTATGTTTCTTCATTACAAGCGGCATCTGATAAAGTATCTTCTTTGTCTGAAGCATACGAAAGAGCATCTGTATCTATTTCAGGTATGACTTCAAATACTCAGGAAGGTGAATCATTCGGTGAGCAAATGCAAAAAGTTTCTAAAAACTTGGCGGCTTTGAACAACGTATACGAATTACAATTGAAAGGTTCTTCCGCTCACTTGGAAGCTACTGAGAAATTCCAGGGTCAGGTAACTGAAATGATGAAAAACTTGTCTGATTCAGCTGAAGATACAAGACGTTACAAAGAGAATATGGCAATGTTGTCTAAAAACTTAACTGATTTGAACGCAGTTTACGGCAAC
>CBFGPJ010000302.1:0-4626 GCA_965650615.1 uncultured Fluviicola sp.
CCTGATGTATTTCGTGATTGCTTTTATCAATGCAGCATTGACTTTTCAGATCCGGAAAGCAGAGCAAAAAGCACGAGACAAAGAAGAGAAAGAAAAGGAAGTGAGGTTGTATAATACGTTGTTTAATTCCCTTTCACATGAATTAAAAACGCCTCTGTCCACGATCCTTGGTTCAGTTGATATTCTGAAAGAAAATAGGGATAAACTAAATGCCGGACAGCAATTGGAACTACTTCAGGAAATTGATAAATCCGGTCTTCGATTGAAACGGCAGGTAGAAAATCTGTTAAATATGAGCCGCCTGGAAAATGGTATGTTGCAGTTGAAACTGGATTGGGTGGATATGAATGAACTCATGCATCAATTGATCCAACGTTTCAGAGAATTTTCAGATTATCCGATCTCTTATAGTTCAAACGATGAGCTGCCACTCATGAAACTGGATTCGGGGTTGTTGGAAACAGTACTGGATAATCTGGTTTACAATGCCATTCAGCAAACTTCCAATCACAAACCGGTAGAAATAACCGTTCAGTACGGGAATAACTATTGTACGATCCAAATTTCAGATTCAGGACCAGGATTTCCGGAAGAATCCCTTCCATCTGTTTTTGATAAATTTTATCGTTTACCGGAATCGAAAGCAGGCGGGACCGGTCTTGGGTTATCGATCGTGAAAGGTTTTGTTGAAGCGCACCGTGGAAAAGTAGAAGTAAAAAACAGGCCGCAAGGTGGAGCGCAATTTAGCATACATTTGCCGGTAGAAGTTTCTTTCATGTACAATCTGAACAATGAATAAGGCAGAAATACTGGTAATTGATGACGAACCTCAAATTCGTAAATTGCTCGAGATCACACTTGAAAGCAACGATTATAAAGTCATCCTGGCCGAAACTGCGAAAGAAGGAATTCTAAAAGCTGCCAATCATCCACCCGAACTAATCATTCTCGACCTGGGACTTCCCGACAAAAGTGGTCATGAAGTCATCAAAGAATTAAGAGTCTGGTACAACAAGGCATTGATTGTGCTTTCGGTCCAGGATTCCGAAGAAGATATTGTGAAAGCTTTGGATGACGGTGCTACGGATTACTTGACCAAACCTTTCCGGAATGCAGAATTACTGGCACGGATCCGTTCTGCTATTCGAAGAAATCACAATTCGAGTACGAAAACCGTTTTGGAATTAAGGGATTTGGAATTGGATATTCCCGGAAGGATTCTAAAGAAAAGCGGGGAAGTTGTCAAGCTGACGTCAACTGAGTTCAATCTTATGACCTTGTTTTTCAAGAACGAAGGAAGAGTTCTGACCCATCAGTTTATTTTGAAAGAAGTTTGGGGAGTTGGTTATCAAACCGAAACACAATATTTGCGCGTGTTTATCAACACCTTACGGAAGAAGATCGAGGATGATCCCAATCACCCGAAATTCATTATTACTCAAAGCAGAGTGGGGTATCGTTTTTCTTAAATTATCAATTATCAGCGATCTAATTATCAAGTGAATTTCCACCTTGATAATTTTACAATTCATAATTGTCTTTATTCTTTCTTTATAAATCACGAGTGATCTTTAATATTTCCCCAAGGTCTAAGCCCCCAACTTTGAAGCGTCAAATAATGACACTTGAAAAGATTACGAATAAATGAAAATGTTAATTCTTGCAGGTCTTCTGATTGCCTTTAACTTATCCGCACAATCGAATTCCGATTCAATCGTTCCATCCAAACAAAAAGGAGAACCGTTCAATAATGCCGATATGAGCTGGGCGAATGGAAGTGATCGTCGAACGTCCAATATCTGGAAAAACATGAAATACTTTACTCCCAGTGTTTTGATAGATGTAAATTATACTTATTCGTTCAATAACCCGAATGACAACACGGTAGTGGGATCGACAGCTTTGGCCCGTAATAACGAATTTCAACTTTCGGCACTTCATTTTGGTGGCGATCTGGAGTACAAAGGAGCTCGGGCGCGTTTCATGACACAATTCGGTACCCGCTCGACAGTTATTCCAAGGAATGATTACAGTCCGTATAAAGGTCAGTACCAGCTGGCGAATATTTACCGCTACATCAGTGAAGCGTATGCCGGCTATCACATCAACCGATTATACGGGATCAACATCGATGCCGGGTTATTTATGTCTTACATTGGTTTGAATTCATTTTACCAGGCAGAAAACTGGGAATACCAGGCTTCGTTCACTTCGGACAATACTCCTTGGTTTTTTAACGGGCTGCGGGTTCAAATTCACCCGACAAAACATTTGAAAGTAGAGGCATGGCTCATCAATGGCTGGCAAAGTTATGGTCGATTCAATTCCATGCCCGGATTTGGCGGAAACCTGACTTGGATTCCGAATGATAAATTGAAATTACTCACAAATGATTATTATGGAACGGACGCTGCCGGAATCAAAGAGCGTAAACGCTTTCACAGTGACAACAGTTTGTTGTATAAATACCTGGACAAGCCAAATTCAAAAGGAATTTCCAGAATGGCCTTCTCATTAACTGCCGATTTTGGTTTTGAAAAAGGAGGTGGAGTAAACGGGTTCAAGAACGGAGACAGTGCTGCAGGACCGGCACAGTATTTTGCAAGCGCGATGTTTTACAATCGGATCTGGTTTTTCAAAAACAAGTTTGCGTGGACCATTGGAGGAGGAGTAATGACGAATCCGGGACGTTACCTGGTGTTGTACCCGACAGGACAGGCTAGTCCGCTTCCAAACCCAAACAATCCGACACAAACCGAAGGTGCTTTTCCATTTTCTGCCAATCCCGGAGATCCGTTTAAAGGATGGGATTGTTCAACAAACATTGATTTCATGCCCAATCAAAGCATTACTTTTCGGGTAGAGTTTGTTTACCGCGCATCCAGTGTTCCATATTTTGCAGGAAAAGGTGGCGTAACTTCACAGACCGGTTATGTAACAACGCCTCTGGATCCCAATTGGCGACCTGATTTGGTGAAAAGTGAGAGCCGGATCATCTTTGCGCTCCTGTTCCGGATATAAGTGTCGATTTTTACGACCACCAAGCTCACGTGGTTACCTATAATAGAGTATCTCCCGGAGCTTTAGCTCCTGCTAGTTTCCTTCACGAAACCAACTACAAAATTTAACGCATTCTGATTTGCATGCACCCTATCATTCTGTAATTTTAGTGCATGAAAAAAATCAAATATTCCGTCCTGGATTTATCCATGATTACCAAGGATGGCAACGCAGCAACAGCAATTAAAAGAACAGTAGATTTAGCACAAAAAGCAGAAGAATTAGGATATGAACGGGTTTGGCTGGCAGAGCACCACAATATGGAATATATTGCAAGTTCGGCAACTTCCGTCCTGATCGGACATGTAGCTTCACAAACGAAAAGTATCCGTATTGGTTCCGGAGGAATTATGCTTCCCAATCATGCACCATTGGCAATTGCGGAACAGTTCGGGACACTTGAAACCTTGTATCCTTCACGCATTGATCTGGGATTGGGAAGGGCTCCCGGAACAGATCAACAAACAGCAATGGCCTTACGCAGGGGAGATTTGAACACGGCGTACCAGTTTCCAAATGATGTTGTTGCACTTCAAACTTATTTTAGTGAAAACAACAAAACAGCTTCGGTACGGGCATTTCCGGGTGAAGGATTGAATATTCCGATCTGGATCTTAGGTTCAAGTACGGACAGCGCTTATTTGGCAGCTGAAATGGGATTGCCTTATGCATTTGCCTCGCACTTTGCACCTAAGCAATTCAAAATTGCCCTGCAGATTTACCGCAATAACTTCCGGCCTTCTCAATACCTGGATAAACCCTATGTTCTGGCTTGTGTAAATGGAATTGCGGCGGATACAAATGAAGAAGCCGAATTATTGTCGATGAGCTTGTACCAGCTTTTTTCAGGGATTTTGACCAATGCAAGAAAACCCTTGTCTCCACCAATTCCCGGATTGTTGGAATCGTGGCCGCAGGAATTATTGGATGCAGTTGCAGGAATGACGGCTTGTACCTTTGTAGGAGATAAGGACACGTTGATTGAAAAATTCAGTCACTTTATTGAAGAACATGGCGTGGATGAACTGATGATCGCCGGAAATATTTTCGATAATGAAAAGCGTCTGAAATCTTACAGTATTCTGGCAGAGGTTTTTAACGCGATTAATCTTTCGTAATTAAAGCGTTTCAAAAATCTTTTGAAAACAGGAGAATGAGGATTTTATTCGTGACCTGCTCGTTAATTCGATGGAATTGATTAAGTTCATGTTCTCAAAACAAACCGGCAATTTAATGGAAACTGGACCTATTAACGAACAAGCAAACTTATTACACTTAGAGGCAAGAGAAGCAGGACAAGCAGGAAACTATCCGCTGGCAATCGAAAAATTACTGGAAGCTATGAAAATAGAACCTCTTTGGGCTTATCCGGTATATGATCTTGCATTCACGTACTTATTGGTTGGTGATTTTGATAATGCGTTGAAATACTACCAGGAAACAGATAGCCTGGAACCGGATGGTTTTTTCACGACAAAAATAGCCATTTACACCCTGGAAGGGGAAAAAGCAGGTATATTTCCCGAAGGCCTGTATACTTTTTATATGCAGATCGAGTGGACGGAT
>CBFGPJ010000303.1:0-4612 GCA_965650615.1 uncultured Fluviicola sp.
GCACAGGACTTTTGATAACTTAGTTGAGAACGATAGGTGGTTTACGGATATTGATGTTTGCATTTTGCAAAATGGATGCATTCCCTTTAATTCCGATTGTAAAGCTTTTGTTCGTTCCGATTGGTGTCCAGTTGAAAACGACATTCCAGCAGTGAATATTTCGATATAAATTAATATTGAAGTTACTGATCGTACGCTGTTCGATGTCGTACATCATGCGTGCCCCGATTTTCCAGTTGGGAGTGAGGTTGACATCGCCGTTAAGTGTTACCGTATTGGTAGGTAAATAGTGTTTGCTTCTGTAGGTAGCGGTATCCGAATTTAAATTAAGCGCGAAAATGTGATCAACAGTCAATTTCCATGGAATCTCAAAATAAACCAATTGGGTTGGGTTCACAATCCATTGCTGGTATTGTGGATTCCAGACGTTGGACATTTCATTGGAGATCTTTTGCAGACGGTCCCGGCTCTTTTTCGTGGTCAGGATTAAAGTGGTTGCAAACTGCGCAGATTTTATTCGACCGATTCCCTGTTTTGTCTTTAAGGCATATTCTTTCCTGATCAGTCCGGTGGTATCATTCCAGCCGTACCAACTGTGATTGGCCGTGATGGTGAGGTTAATAAACTCGTTCGGGTTAATCACCATGCGCATATTCAGATCGCCCCAGTTCATGGTGTCTTTGAAGATATCGTAATCCGTACTCAAAAAGAAATTATCGATCAAACGCATTTTCTTGAATCCGGTAACGGTATCCTTGGCGCTTTTTTGTTTTAGTTCAAAAGTATTGTTCAACCCGAAAACAATCCTTCCGGATGATTGAGTCAGGTATTCGGAATACAAACTTCGTTCAAACTTACTGTAACGGACTTCTGTGAACTCACCATTGACAGAATCCATATAACTTGCAATTCCCTGTTGGATTGCGGGAGCATAGTTGAAGGATATGGTTGGTGTCATGACATGGCGAAGTAACGTTTGCCGTTTCCCGATAAAACGATAGTACGAATACAAATTCGTAGTCAATGAAACGCTGGAATTGAAGGAATGACTGAATCCGCCTATTCCGACTGTATCGATCAAAACCGAGTTGTTTGTGTCAACCGGTGTTTTTACGATTGTCTGGAAGTTGTAGATCTGCTTGTATGTCGCAGAAGGTGTAATCCGGACGGTGTTTTTCAACATGCTGAAGGTAGCCTGTACGTTGAAGTTTTGCGTGAAACCGTTCCTGAAATTGTGTCCGATACTGTCAAATCGCCCATTCTTTAAATACGTGTCCTTGAAGGAAGAACGGTTTTGAAGCTCATTCGCATAGCTGATCCCAACTAGTTTATTGACCTTTTTGAATGGGAAAATCCGGTTAGTGGTCTGGAAGTTAAAAATTGGAGCCGTCAGGTCAATGATATGGGTTTGAGAGTTTTGTCTCAGGCTCAGTTTCAAATCTGCAGAGATCGGTAAAGACCCGAAGCGTTTTCCCACCCGAATATCTGAGTTCAACGTATTGTTGAAGTATTGCGGGTTGTTCTGCATATTTAAAGTCTGCTTATTGGTCGAATTGGAGTTGTAATTGACATTTGCCGTGAAGGACCAGTTCGGATTCAATTTCGGGTCCTGGTTGTGCGTCCAGCGGATGGTTGTTGTACTGAAAACCGTAGAGTCCGGGTAGCCATATCTGAAGCGGGTGTAGCCCAGATCGAAATTTCCGTTGTATTTGTAGCGGGTAGCATATTCCGAGTAATTTCTGAAACCAAAACTTCCGCGTGTATACCCGGTGGCGTACATAATAGTTTGGAAACGTTCTGAAATAGGGATGTAGTAGCCCAAATCCTGGAGTCCCATACCGTAAGCAGATATCAGTGAGTATTGAGGCATAATGAACCCGCTTTGCCGTTCTTTCTTCTTTTTTAGCGGAATCATTGCAAAGGGTAATCCAAGCGGAGTAGGGACTCCCATGACCCATAAATTGATCGGTCCGGAAACGATCCGCTTGTCCGGTACCATCACTGCGTTCGAAAGTGCAAAATGGTAATGCGGCTCTTCCAGGTTACAGGTAGTAAATTTTCCATGAACAAAATGCACGTCCTCATTCGGCTGTCGCTTTGCTTTTTCCATAGTAAGATAATATTCGTCCTGCCTGATGGCTGCTTCCTGGATATATCCTTTCTTGGTTTCAAAATTGTAACGAATGGATGCCGCTTTTAACGTATCGCCGTTATCAATAAATAAAGGTTTTCCGACTTTTCTTCCCAGCGAGTCCTCGATGTAGGTTGCCAGGACTTCATTCTTGTTGAGATCGATCAGCAGGTATTCAGCCGACATATCCACACCTTCGTAATTCAGTTTGGCCTCACCGTATAAATGAACTTGTTTCTTTTTTAAGTCCGAATAAATGGAATCCCGCGCAGAATAAGTAATGATGGATTTGAAATCGGTATCGTTGATATAGATTTTACGTGCTTTTGTACTGTCTTTTGTTCCTTCCTGACCGAAAGCAAAAGAGCAGGAAATACAAATCAGCAAGCAGAATACAGTCCTGATTGCAGTAGAAAAAATAAGGAAGAAGCCTTCTTTTGTTTTCAATGCTTGTATTAACGGTTTGCAACGCTTGTGCTAACCTTGCTCCGCCGAAGCAGCTTTGCAAAGGCTGAGAGCTTCAGCGCCGGCACAAAGCTACGAAATTACCGTGGTTTTGATTCACTCCTCAAAAAACCGATTGTCCGCAACTTGTTGTTCATATTGTTTCAGTTAAAAAAAACGCATTTATGCAAAAGCCGCGCCAGAAATAGCATTTTCCTGTTTGTAACGGTTTTTTCAACATTTCATTATAGATAAGTTTCAGTTTTGGTCTGAAGATTGCTTGGTAAAGAGCAGTACTTTTATTCTGGAATCGATATACCGCAATATGAACCGATTAGAAAATAGTTTGAAATGGATGAGGTGGGTTGCAATTGCGATCCCGTTTGTTATGCTTTTTGGTTTTCAGGGAAAGGAGCAGTCAATCCACAACAAGCAACCGGGAACGATTAAAACCATTGTCATTGATGCCGGTCACGGCGGAAAAGATCCGGGATGTCATGGTTCATCTGCGCATGAAAAGAATGTTTGCCTGGCTATGGCTTTGGAATTAGGCCGAAAAATCAAAGAAGGCTACCCGGAGATAAAAGTGGTTTTTACACGGGACAAAGATGTTTTTGTGGAATTGGATGATCGTGCAAAAATTGCAAACAAAGCAAATGCAGATCTGTTTATTTGTATCCACGCAAATTCGGCTTCTCCGACAGCTTACGGAACTGAGACTTACGTATTGGGTCTGCACAAAACCGATGCCCAGGCAAAAATTGCCGATCGTGAGAACAGTACCATTTACCTGGAAGCTGATAAAGGAGAGAAATACAAGGATTTTGATATGTCTCCGGATGCGATTATTGCGCGTCAGTTACAGTTATCTGTTTTTTTGGACCAATCAATCCTTTTCGCGGATAAATTACAGGATGAATTTAAAACCATCGGACGTTACAACCGGGGAGTGAAACAAGCCGGATTCCTGGTTCTTTATAAAACAACGATGCCAAGTGTTCTGATTGAAACCGGTTTCCTGACCAATAAAGACGAAGAAAAGTTTTTGGCAGATTCCGACGGGCAAAAAAAGATGGCGGATGCAATGTTCATTGCATTTGAGAAGTATAAGGCAGAACTGGAAGGTGTTGATTACAAAACAAGGGGTACGCAAGGAGTTACGGACAATCCGCCTGTTGAAAAAAATGACTTGAAAGATAAGGTCGTTTTCCGCATTCAGATCGAAACTTCGGAAACGAAAATTGCTGCCAACTCAAGTCGTTTTAAAAAACACGAAGTATTTGAATATCAGCAGGATAAATTGTTTAAATATACAATAGGCGAATTTATTAATGATTTCAATGCTGCCAATACTTATAAGAACGAACTGAGACAAAAAGAATTTCCAAATGCTTTTGTGGTAGCTTTTCAAAATGGAGAGCGCATTAGTTTGGAAAAAGCTATTAAATTAGCAGAAAAATAAAAGTTTTGAAGATCAAAAAAGAAGTTAAGGCAGGTCTCATTGCTATTGCTGCAATAGGTTTGCTTGTCACAGGTATTAATTTTTTGAAAGGCTATTCATTTTTTGGAGGAGATGCAAAGTATACTGCTTATTTCCCAAATGCGGGAGGTCTTAGTGCATCAACTTCGGTTTATGTAAACGGTGTAATCGTTGGAAAAGTAATTTCAGTTGATTACAATCCCCAGGGAGATTCCACTTCAAAAGTAAAAATGGTCTTTACTATCCAGGATGATGATCTCAAAATTCCAAGATCATCCGTAATCGAAACAGGATCTGTTGATCTCTTAAACAAGGGCTTACTTATTTTCATGGGAGATGATCTGTCCAAAGGATATTATACGGGGAAAGACCGGATCCAGGGACATGTTCAGTTGGATATGTTCGGACAATTGAAATCCTATGCAAACCCGGTGCTTCAAAAGGTTTCGGCTTTGGTGGTAAACGTGGATAAAACGATTACTTCCCTGAAAGGTTTCTGGGATACAACTGCTACATCCGAGATTAAAGAATCCTTGTCTGAATTGAAAATGACCTTC
>CBFGPJ010000304.1:0-4608 GCA_965650615.1 uncultured Fluviicola sp.
TATTTGATATTGGGGTATTTTTTGGAAAAGTTCCGGGTTGGATTGAAGGAGTTTCAGGTACCGTTCTTTAGGACTGTCTAAGATATACGTTTCCATTTTGGTTTGTTGCCCGACAAAAACCTGGTTCATTAATTTCCGGGAGATGGTCTCAAGATTGGGGTATTTTTTATAAAGATCTTCCCCTTTTTCACTATTCCCGACAATCACTTTACAGTCTGAAGAACATTCCAGGAAGTGATTTGAAGTCCTGTTTTGCGTGATGTTATTGATTGATAAGACCCATTGCCCTTCGGTAAAAAAATCACTGGTTTTTTCCGTACCATCTGTGATGTAAAACTGTCTTACAATTCCTTCAAGTACAAAATACGTAGCGGAAGAATGTTGACCTTCTTTTAGCAACAAGGTTCCTTTTTTAAAATCCTTTACCGTTAATGTTTCATCAATAGCATCGATCTCTTCCTGGGATAGTTGCTGAATACTTATAAAATGATTTAAAAGTTTATCGTCCATATTTTTGTGTCAATTGTCGTGAACTCCCACTGACTTATTTCTTACAACTCATGAAGCAAATCAGCATTTGTTGTTTTTGTGTATATGCTTTCAATCTCAAACTTTGTCCGTTGACTGATCTGTTTTAGATTCAATTCATTTTCACCAATGATTATCCGAGCTGAAAATTGTAATTCACAAAGACAACACTGTCCTTTAATCCTTTACTGTAATGTATTTCATAGCTGGAGGTACCTTCGTGCAACCGACGAGTAGAAGCAGGGAGGAGAGAATCCGGATACTTTTTGATGTCATTTTATTCATGGTTCGTTTTCAAAGGTTTTCACCTGTCTTGTTTATCCATCCCGTAAAAGAGATTAAGCACATCTAATTTAGTGGTATCCATCTCATAAACAAGTTCTCAGGGTAAATTTACCGGATCCCGCCGTTCAGACTTAAAGCACTTCTCATAACGTTCTTTGGATTGATGCTTGTTAATTCAGGTTCAAACCCAATGCGAGTCCCAACCAGGGTTTTGATTCGTAGATCCAAATGCTTTTGTTCTTGTCAAGCAGGTTATCAAAACCAAAAGCCAGCCCGACTGTGAAACGGTTGATAGCAAAAATTCCCGCCAGGCCTTTACTCCAAACTATTCCGTCATATTCCTGCTGCAATACATTGTCTGTATTTGTCGGCGACATGAAAGTATTCCCCAAACCTGTAAACGCCCCGATTGAAAACCCAAAGTGATTGATATCCCGATTTGATTTTCCCAAAGGGCTGGGATTATAGCTCAATACATACTTGTCCGTTCTGAAGCCAAGGTATACTGCACCGTTGAGATTCGCATTCAATTGAGTTGGAACATTTTTTTGTCCGGGCCTGAGTTTGAGAGGAATGGTAAAAAAATCGATGTCAAAGGATACTTTGTTGAAAGAAGCGGTTTCTTCGTACAAGGCGTTCATTTCTTTCGGGAAAACAATCCGGTTAACCGTGGTATCCAGGACAAGCTTCCGGTTTACTTTTTTGGCTGCGTGGATGCGCAGGTTGTCCTCAACGATGTCGATGTAAACCTGTTTTTTTTGGTGGTCGATCCGCTGGGTATAAAAACCGTCATTCAATTCTTTTTTAGGACTTTTTTGAAGAACACCGCAATTTGTAAGCAGTATGCAGCAGGCCATTACCGACAAAACCACCTTGATTGAAGCAATAACAGCATGTTTTTGTATGAGCATCATAAATTCCGGCTATTCATTATACTTCCTGCTAAAGTACAATTTATAGCGTGCAACAAACAAGCATTTTGACCAGTTTAAGGATTTATGCCTGTTCTCCCCAAACCATAGCCACTTTTCCTTTGGTCCGCATAGCTTCGATGTAGCCTATTGCCTGCGGAAGTTCCCGGTATGGGAAAACTTTTTCTATGCGCGGAGTGATTTTTTTATCCCGGACCAAAGCGGCAAGGATTTCCAGGTCGT
This sequence comes from uncultured Fluviicola sp., assembly GCA_965650615.1. Classification (GTDB taxonomy): domain Bacteria; phylum Bacteroidota; class Bacteroidia; order Flavobacteriales_D; family Crocinitomicaceae; genus Fluviicola. The sequence goes on from CBFGPJ010000304.1 coordinate 1,968, forward strand.
TGGAGTTGGCTTCGGCAGTGAACTGGACCAAAGGGAATTTGCTCACCATTTTTCTTAACAGAACAGACATCATGTGTCCCATTGTCGTGAAACCGATCATTACTCCACACCGACCCATGCGTTTGTAATCACCGAAAGACAGGTTTCCGTTGGTATCAATTACCAGATCGTATTTCCCGGTGTGCTGATGGATGTTTTCTTTGTCGTAGGCAATGACTTTATCTGCTCCTAATGACTGCACAAAGTCTGCATTCCTGGAAGAACAAACGGCTGTGACGTGTGCTCCGTAAGCTTTGGCAATTTGTACCGCAAAATGTCCCACACCACCCGAGCCGCCGTTGATCAGCACTGTTTCTCCTTTCCTCAAAAGCCCGTGGGTGATGAGCGCTTGCAAAGCAGTGAGTCCGGCGATCGGAATGCAGGCCATTTCCTGAAAAGTACTTCCTTCGGGCATTTTGGCGCAAATGGTTTCCTCTACACAGATATATTCTGCAAAAGCTCCGCCTGAGAGCGATTCTCCGAAGACACGGTCACCAACTTTAAATTGGGAGACCTTCTTTCCTGCTGCTTCTACTATTCCGGCAAAATCAGCTCCGGGGATTTTTTCTTTGGGCTTGAACAATCCGAAGGTTAAGCGGGCAAAGTAGGGTTTTCCGCGTAGTATGTGCCAGTCGGCCGGGTTAGCCGAGTTGGCCATGACCTTGATCATTACCTGGTTTTCTTTCAAAATTGGTGCTTCAACCTCTTCCAGTTTAAGAACTTCCGGTCCTCCGTATTTGGTTTTTGTGTAAGCTTTCATTCTGTGTTCTGATTCGTTATTCGTGATATGAGGTTCCATACTTGAAACCCTGAACCAAAATTAGCCCGTTTTAGTTTCGGGATTTCACTTGTTGTGAAGAAAGACTTGATGGTGGTGCTGGACGGTCGGGAGAGATTTTAAATGCTCTTCCCGGTCTGTTGTTCCGACAAGCGTTGATAATCTTTTCCATAAAACGATTCAAAAGCTTCCAGATCCTTAAACGATCTGAAACCGGCAAGCCCTGTTCCATGAGGATTGATGCATTCTTCCGTGAACAGAATCCCGCATTGCAATTCGATGTAAGGCTGTGATTCGGAATGATCCAATTCGATGATGTCCCTGATCCGCCAATCTGCATTATTTGTGCGAATTTCGTTGAAAATACTGGTTGCTCCAAGCATTTCTGATTCATCGATTACAGCGATTTTACAGTCTAATCCGTGAGGAAAGGAAATGATTTCGCCGGTCTCAAGATGAATGAATAATTCGCCCTGGTCCAAGCCTCCTAAATCTAGAATCTTCCGTTCAAAAAGATCAATTATTCGAGTGCCGATGAGGTTTTGGGTTTGCTTAACTTCTTTCACTTTGCGTTATTAATCATGTCCTCAAATTCTTTCATGGTGATGATACCAAGCCGTGATAATGCCATGGAAAAGTAAGGTTCAAATTCTTGTCCGCCATTCTTGTTTTTGATTTCAGTAAGCATAGGTAAAACTTCTGCGTGATCTTTGAAAAGATGAATTCGTTTGAATGCGGCAAGTTTTACATGAAGATCGCTGTCATGTAAAATTGCATATTTCAGAAATGGAAAGTATTCGGATTTGCCGGTATCACCAACAACTATGATTACACCCATTCTATTTTCCGCGCTTAACCTGGTAAACTCGTCAAGAGTTGGAATTGTTTTCCCTTCATTAAAAGGTTGAGACGTCTGTTTGTTTTCTTGTTTGCCGAATAGTTTGTTGAAGATGCTCATCGTTTAAAAGTTGTTTGTTTACTATATCCTTGGTCAGGGCGAGTCTCTGACTCGTACTAATACGTAAAAATCTAAATCAGGTTCACATCAAATCAATTTCCAAAACAGTTTGATCACCGGCATAGTTCCGTGCACTACTGTATTTCCAGTCTGCCGGATTAGTGACCAAACCCTCTTTTACCGGATTATTATGAATGTAGTTCACTTTTTGATTGACAATCCAATTGCTAAAGACCTCAATTGGTTGATTGTTTTGCTGCCACAATTGATAGTTAGTAACGTTGCTGTTCTTCCTTCCTGCATCTTCAAACATCTTTAGCAAGTATTCTTTTCTGCTTTCCCGGGGATTTCCTTTGATTGCTTCGATTAATTTGCGGGAAGTAAATCCTTTAAAGTCCCGCATAAAACCGGAGGGATCATTTTTAACGGACCTGAAAAGTAAATGAACGTGATTGGGCATAAACACGTAAGCGTAAAGTTCTATTCCCTTGTGTTTTCTACAATAGCTTAAGGAATCGGCTAAGATTCCAAAATAAATTTCTCTAGTAAAAAGATCAACCCAATTGACAGTTGCGAAGCTTACGAAATAAGCCGCTTCCGGGTTTCTAAATTTATATTTCCTGCTCATTTACCTTAAGTTAGTAAAAAAGTAGGTTTAAATCAATTGATTTTCTAATTGATAAGATTGGTTCGGAACTTTTGTTTCTGCACGGCACGAGCGAGACGATCACACCAACTGAGGGTTAGCTTGGGATAGTTTCCATGTTTATTTTTTCTGCCCATTCTAATCCTGTTGGCAATTCCATGGTTGAAAATTCAATATGAATTACGCGCCTTTTCTTGTTGTTAGTTGTTCTGCTGGAACT